>NZ_CAXATZ010000051.1:0-15984 GCF_963971605.1 uncultured Xanthomarina sp. | reverse complement strand
TTGATAGGTAGTGCCGGAATTTTTTATTGGCTGGCCATATTCTTCTTGATAGGATGTGTAATGGCCTCTGTACATCATGCGGAAATAGTGGCTCATAGGGTTGGTGAACCCTATGGCACTATTGTTTGGCTCTTGCCGTAACTATATTAGAAGCCTCTATTATTGTCACTTTAATGCTTGTGGGTGGTGAAGGTGCCTCTAGCTATGCAAGAGATACACTGTTTTCTGCAGTAATGCTCATTCTTAATGGAATATTAGGGATTAGTATGATTGTTGGAGTCCGTAAATATAAAGAACAAACCTTTCAAACGAAATCTGTAACCATTGCTCTTGTAGCATTAGTCGCTATAGTTGTTTTTACTTTAATTCTACCCAACGTCACAACAAGTATTAGTGGGCCCTCGTATAGCAAACCCCAATTGATTTTTGTAACTATTGCATGTCTTGTTATTTATATCTCGTTTATCATGGCTCAAACCGTGAGACAGCGGCATTATTTTTTAACTAATTCTGATGAACATTCAAATACATACGTATCCAAAAAAGAGGCTTTGATAAGTTTAGTTTTTCTATTAGCGTGTTTGGGAGCGGTTGTCTATTTATCAAAAAAAATATCACCACTAATAGAGCTATCTATTAGTGAGGCGAATTTACCAAAGGCATTGGTTGGGGTTGTGATTTCTTTTATCATACTTCTACCCGAGGGCATTTCAGCAATTAGGGCAGCTTCAAAAAATAAATTTCAAAGCAGTATTAACCTATCTCTTGGGTCTGCTATTGCCAGTATAGGGTTAAGTATTCCAACAGTGGCCATTTTATGTGTTTGGCTGGACATACCTTTAGTACTTGGTATTGACAAAAAATCCATGGTACTGCTCGCTCTTTCTTTGTTTACGGTAATGCTTTCTCTAAATAAAGGAAAAACCAATCTAACTTATGGAACGGTATTGGTTATGATTTTATTTGCTTATATCTACACTATAATTTATCCGTAATTTTTTTAATCATCCTACGAAGAACTTAAAGATTAGTCTTATTTCAACTAGTTCGTTTCCCAATATTACAACCTTACTACCTAAAAGTGTAAGTTATAACACTATCCTAATGGCGAACTTTGTTCCATTAAATGGTATTAACATAAAAATATTAAATCATGGAACATGTAGTAAGACGATTAGAAAACAAAGTAGCCATCATTACAGGTGGTGCTGGGAGTATAGGTAAAACCACAGCCAAACTGTTTTTAGAGCAGGGAGCAAAAGTATTTTTGGTAGACCTCGATGAGGATTCACTAAAAAAGGTAGTAGATGAATTAGGTAGCAAAAACCTTAAGTATTCAGCTGCCGACGTCACCAAACCAGAAGACGTGAAACGCTATGTAACAGAAGCCGTAAATGCATTTGGAACCATAGATGTATTTTTCAATAATGCCGGGATTGAAGGTGTAGTGAAACCAACCGTAGACTATCCAGAAGAAGTATTCGACAAGGTTCTTGCCGTAAATGTTAAAGGTGTTTTTTTAGGAAACAAATATGTTTTACCAAACATGAATAATGGTGGAAGCATTATTCTTACTTCTTCTGTAGCTGGTATTGCCGGCAGTTTAAATGTAACAGCCTATATTGCCAGTAAACATGCTGTTGTTGGTATGATGAGAAATCTTGCCTTGGAAGTAGCACCTCGCAACATTCGAGTCAATACCATCAACCCATCCCCAGTAGATAATAGAATGATGCGGTCTCTGGAAGCTGGCTACAATCCTGATGATGCCGCTGGAATGAAAAAAGCTTTTGAAAATTCAATCCCATTAGGTCGATACGCTGACCCGATTGAAATTGCACAACTCGTTCAATTTCTGGCAAGCGATGAAAGCAAATTTATTACTGGCACAACGCAAGTGATTGACGGAGGAATGAATGCTTAATAGATAATATAGGGTCACAACTAAATATAAGGATGTAAGGTACTGTGGTTTTCATAGTTTGATTGATGTTTAATCCTTGCATTCTTTAAAATTACCATGCAGCACGATTCTTATAAAATGATTAATAGCAAAAGTTGCTGGGTGGTTTGTGGCCCTTTACTCTAACCATTTTACTAGGAAGTAAATGAACTATAAGAGTGACCGAATTTAGAATAAACTTTTAATACATAATCCTATAGTTTATTAATATTAAATAAAACAATTTCTAAAAATATAAACATGAAAACAAAAGAAAACTATAGAATACCTCCTTTCTGTGATCCAGAAACGGGTGTCTGTATTATACCAATGTATTGCGTTGAAATTGAATAAAAGCGCAGAAACCAATTGATATGGACTCAATTGTGATAATAAAACACAAAGCTTATCAAATATAAAACGTGAGCATATCGACATTGAGTTAAGAAATAATTAAAAAAATATAAGAGTTATGAAAATAGGAATCACAGGAGCTACTGGCCAATTAGGGCAACTTGTAGTTCAGAAACTAAAAGAGAAAAAGACTGGAGCTAAATTAATAGCTTTGGTTAGAAACCCAGAACAGGCAGCATCTTTAAAAATAGAAGCAAGAACCTTTGATTATGACCAACCTGACGCCTTACCGCAAGCATTAGAGGGAATAGACCATTTAGTTTTTATTTCAGGAAGCGAAATAGGCAAACGAGAAGCACAACATTACCATGTGATTGAGGCTGCTAAACAAGCCCATGTAAAGAAAATTGCCTATACCAGCTTGCTGCACGCCGATACGTCATCTATGATATTAGCCCCAGAACACCTTGCAACTGAAAAAATGCTGCAAGACTCGGGTATTCCGCACACTATTTTACGCAATGGATGGTACACCGAAAATTATACTGTCGGTCTAAAATCGGCTATTGAACAGGGAGCTATAATTGGTAGCGCAGGAGATGGAAAAATTTCATCAGCAACACGTGAAGACTATGCCGAGGCTTTAGCCGAAACCATCATAAACGATGACCATATAGGCAAAACGTATGAATTGGCAGGCGATCAAACCTACACCATGCAAGATTTGGCTGCCGAAGTGAGCAAACAAACTGGCAAAAACATTGAATTTGTGAACCTCCCTGAAGAACAATATGCTGAAAAATTACAGCAAGTTGGTTTACCTGAAGGAATGGCCAAAGCGTTTGCGAGTTTAGATTATAGTGCATCTAAAAATGATTTGTATAATCAAGACCAGATGCTATCTAAACTCATCAAGAGACCTACTACCCAATTACATCAGGCAGTGAAGCAGGCACTTATAGAAATTGGTTATAATTTATAATTGTTATTGAAACTTGACTCAATTAAATTATAGATTTCCATATTTTACAACTCATCTACCTAATAGTATAATGTAAACCCCTTAATTGTGAATTACTTTTGTACCATAACATTAAAACATAAATATTATGAAAACAACAAAATGGGTATTGGACCCAGCGCACAGTGAAATAACTTTTAAGGTAAAGCACCTTATGATTTCTAACGTAAAAGGTGAGTTTAAAACTTTTGAAGCCGCAATTGATGGCGAAGATTTTAGAACTTCCAATTTTACGGCAACTATCGATACCAGTTCCATTTACACCAATAATGATGACAGAGATGCACATTTAAAAAGTGCAGATTTTTTTGAGGTTGAACAATATCCTGAAATCACATTTGTGAGTAAGTCACTTAAAAAAGTTGATGATGAAGAATACAAATTAGTAGGTGACCTCACCATTAAAGGAACTACCAAAGAAATCACATTAGACACCGAGTTCGGCGGATTTATGAAAGACCCTTACGGAAACGAAAAAGCAGGTTTTTCAATCAATGGAAAATTAAACCGAAAAGACTTTGGTCTTAATTGGAATGCTGCCCTTGAAGCAGGAGGTGTAATGGTTGGAAATGAAGTGAAGATTACTGCAGAAGTTCAATTTGTGAAGCAAGTTTCGTAATTTGTTTACTTAAATGAATAGAAAACAATTTTTAAAATCAATGGCACTGTTGCCGCTAATAGGTTCGAGTATGACTTTGAAAGATTTAAATAAAATGACCTCAACAATGAATAGTACAGGAAAAATGCCTGTTCTATTCTTGGGTCATGGCAGCCCAATGAATGCCATTGAGGAAAATGAGTTTGTAGCAAGCTTTAGGAAATTAGGAAAAGAATTAGAGCGCCCCAATGCTATACTATGTATTTCTGCTCATTGGGAAACCAGAGGTACTTATGTAACAGCAATGCAAAATCCACCAACCATACATGATTTTGGAGGTTTCCCACAGCAACTCTTTGAAGTGCAATATCCAGCACCAGGAAGCCCTAAATTGGCAAAGCAAACCAAAGAGATAATAACAAAAACAGAAGTAGGATTAGATGATAAATGGGGACTCGACCACGGTGCGTGGAGCGTTATAAAACACCTCTATCCCAATGCCGATATACCAGTTATACAAATGAGCATTGATTACACACAGTCAGCTAAATATCATTATGAATTAGCAAAAGAATTGCATAGCCTTCGTACAAAAGGCGTTCTAATTGTTGGAAGTGGAAATATGGTACATAATCTTCGCATGGTGTCGTGGAAAAGGTTAAACGAAGTATATGCCTATGATTGGACCATAGAGGCCAATGAAAAGATGAAAAACTTTATCGTTAATGGGGATCACCAAAGTTTAATAGACTTTAAATCCCAAGGGAAAGCCTTTGATTTAGCCATACCAACTCCTGAACATTATATGCCCTTGATTTACACATTGGCTTTAAAGGATAAAAATGAAGAACTAACCCTATTTAATGACAAACCTGTTGGAGGGTCACTTACTATGACTTCAGTAAAGATAGGTTAGAAAAAAATGAAATATGAAAAAATTAATGCAAATTGAATTAAACGAGAACATCGTTAGTATGGCTGCCTTATTTTTAAGATTAGGTGTAGGTATAATGATGCTTGTTCATGGAATTCCAAAACTGCAAATGCTGTTTAGTGGTGATATCCAATTTCCAGGTGTTATGGGCTTGAACCCTACCCTTTCATTAGTGTTAGCCGTAATTTCAGAGGTACTATGTTCTATATTACTGCTTATTGGTCTTTTTACCAGAATAGCAGCCATTCCACTTATTATAACTATGTTGGTAGCCGTACTAATAATTCATGGAAGTGATCCGTATGCCATGAAAGAATTAGGCCTGTTTTACTTGTTGGCCTATGTAGTAATATTTTTTCTTGGTAGCGGTAAGTATTCTTTTGATGCTATTTTGAAAAGCTATCAATTAGAAGAATAAATCCTTTTATATGTACAGACATGTCCCGTTCAAAAAACATATTGGTTAGGTCACTTGAGCTTTTTCAAGCACGTGGAATCAAGACCGTTACAATGGATGACGTAGCTCAAGAAATGGGCTTATCAAAGAAAACCATTTATCTTCATTTTAGCAGTAAAAAGGAATTGGTTCAAAAGTGTATTCACTATCTTTTTGATTTACATTTTTCAAATATCAATAGGATTCAAGATGAAGGTGGAACATCAATAGAGAAAATAAAAAAGATTTATGAATATGCTGTAAACCATTTAATAAAAGTAGCACCTAATTTTTATTTTGATTTAAAAAGAGGTTATCCAGAAACCTATCGGTTTTATGCCCTTCAACGCAGGAAAATAGTTTTTGGTATAATTAAAGACCTATTACAAAAAGGACAAGCGAATGGTGATATAGACCCAACAATCCATACACAGCTGTTTTGTGAATTTCACCTGATAAATCTTGATCAACTAATAAGCAGTAAAACCTCACTTATGGAATATAGCCTACAAGACCTATTAGATAACACCATTAGAGTGAGTCTTAATGGGATTAGTAAAAGACAATAAATTAATTAATCAGTAATTTTCATATATAGACCCTGCATTTCTCTATTAAGAAGATTTATGTTAACAAACTTGGTGATATAGCCTTCAGCCGTTTTATGTGGGATGTTTTGTTTGCGATTTAATTATAAAAAGAGAAGATAAAAACCTATAAAATCAATACATTAACAAATAAAAGAAAGCGAGTTACTTCCCGATACAAAAATTTGCAAATATATTTCCCAATAGCTCATCATTGGTTACATTGCCTGTTATAAGACCAAATTGGTAAAGCGCTTCGCGTATGTCTATGGCCAACAAATCTCCAGATATACCAGTCTCCAAACCGTACTTTACCTTTTGCATTTCTTCAAAGGCCTTTAAAAGCGCATCGTAATGCCTGGTATTGGTTACAATGGTTTCATTATTTCTCAAAGCTCCTGTGTTTATAAGCTTTAAAAGGGAGTTTGTTAATGGTTCCACACCAAAGCCTGTTTTGGCAGATAACAATTGGATTTCTGGGATTTCGGCCTGCATCTCAGCAATAAGCGTGTCTGCTACTTGGTCTATTTTATTGGCTATAACTATAAGTGGCTTTAAGGGGTATTTATTTTTTATTTTTTCCAATTCAACCTTAAATTTTGAACCTTGAACCTTGAATTGGGTGGCATCAAACAAATAAATGACCACTTGGGCTTGATCTATTTTTTCAAAGGTTTTCTTAATCCCAATACTTTCTACCACATCTTTGGTGTCCCTAATTCCGGCAGTGTCAATAAACCTAAAACCTATACCTCCTATGGATATTTCATCTTCTATGGTATCCCTTGTGGTTCCTGCAACATCAGATACAATGGCTCTTTCTTCATTTAACAAGGCATTCAACAAAGTGGATTTTCCCACATTGGGTTCTCCCACAATAGCAACAGGAATCCCATTCTTGATGACGTTTCCTACAGCAAAACTATCAATCAATCGTTTTAAAACAAATGTAATACGTTCTACCAAGTCTTTAAATTGGGTCCTGTCTGCAAACTCCACATCTTCTTCTGCAAAATCGAGTTCCAACTCAATCAAAGACGCAAAATTTAAAAGCTCTTCTCGTAGTTTGGCTATCTCCCCAGAAAAACCTCCTCGCATTTGCTGCATGGCAATTTGATGTGACGCTTCGTTGTCACTGGCTATCAAATCGGCTACAGCTTCAGCTTGGCTCAAATCCAGTTTTCCATTTAAAAAAGCCCTTAAGGTAAATTCACCTGCATCTGCCATTCGGCAACCATGCCTTAAAAACAATTGGATAATTTCTTGTTGGATATACACAGAACCATGGCAGCTTATTTCCACCACGTCTTCGCCAGTATAGGATTGAGGGTTTTTAAACAAAGACACCAAAACTTCATCTATGGTTCGGTTTCCATCCATAATATGCCCTAAATGGATTGTATGGGTTTGCTGTGTTGTTAAATCTTTCCCATGGATGGATTTAAACAATTTGGAACTAATAGCAATGGCATCTTTTCCAGATAGCCTTATTACAGCAATAGCACCTGCTCCAGAAGCTGTTGCCAAGGCAATAATGGTATCGTCTTGTGTCATCCTACAAAAATACTAAAATACCAATACAAACACAGGACTTTTTATTAAGCTATTCTTAACAAGTTTAATTTGTTAAACCTATTATATTTGCAAAAAATATTTTTAAACAAATCTTATTATGTTACGAAACTTTATCCCCTTTTTTTTAATTCTATTGACTCTTAATTCCTGTAAAGAGGAACAATCCCACAACGGATTTATAATAAATGGTAAAATTGATGGCCCAAGTAAAAATTACAAGGCCAAACTAATTAGTTTCAATAACAACAAAGAAGTGGTATTGGATTCCACCACAGTAGTGGATGGAGCGTTAACATTGAAAGGAACCGTTGAATCTCCAGATCTGTATTATTTAGCCATTGATGGTCTTGCTGGATTTATGCCTATTATGGTAGAGAATGAAAAAATGGAGGTTACCTTGTACAAAGATAGTTTACAAAAATCTGTTGTAAAGGGAAGTGAAGAAAATGATCTTTTGAAAATATATCAAGACGACTCTGAAGCATTAAAAATGAAAAATGCCCAATTTGGACAAAGGTATAGAACGGCACAAACAAATGGCGACACCCTGAAAATGGAAGAAATCAAATCTGAGTTTAACAAACTCATGGAAGAAACCAATGCCAGACACATTCAGTTAATAAAAGACAATACCCATTTGGTTACAAGTGCCGCCATACTTGGAAATATTCTTATGGCAAAAGGAATAAGCAAAGCGGATGCTGAAAACATTTTCAATACCCTCTCAAAAGAAGCCATTGACAGTAAATTTGGAAAAACCATTGATGAGATCCTCTCCAAGGCTTCAACCGAAGTTGGCAATGTAGCGCCAGATTTCTCTGCTCCAAATCCAGATGGCAAACTCGTTACTTTATCTGATATTAAGGGTAAAGTTACCATTATTGATTTTTGGGCAGCTTGGTGTGGTCCTTGTAGAAAAGAAAACCCAAATGTGGTTAAAGTATATGAAAAATATCACGATAAAGGTCTTGAGATCATTGGAGTTTCTTTGGATGGGACTCCAAACCAAAAAGATCCCAAAGCTGCTTGGATGGATGCCATTGAAAAAGACAACTTAACTTGGCATCAAGTGTCCAATCTTAGTTATTTTAACGATCCAATCGCTAAACTTTATAGCATTCAAGCCATTCCTGCCACCTACATTTTAGATAGTGAAGGCGTTATCGTGGCAAAAAACTTAAGAGGTGATGCCTTGGAAGCTAAAATAGCCGAGCTTCTGGATTAAAAATATGTTTCGTTATTACAAGAAAGCCTTTCAATGTTTGAAAGGCTTTTTTGTTTTAAAGTTTACCTAATTTTTTCAATACAAACAACAACACAATAGGGATTGCCAATAACACTATCATCAACAAATGCTCTTTAAACAACCAAGAAGCTAGAATTAAGGTAATTGCATACCCACCTATGGCACCTCCAAAGTGGGCATCGTGACCTATATTTCCCAATTGGTTTTTCATACCATAAATGGAATACAGCAAATATCCTATACCAAAAACATATGCTGGAATTGGAATTGGAATAAAAAATAAATACAAGCTCATGTCTGGTCTAAGCAAAATAGCCGAATATAAGATGCCCGTTACGGCTCCACTGGCTCCAACTGCACTGTAATGGTATTCGTTTTTGTGAAAATAAAATGACAGCAAACTTCCCAACAACAAACTTCCAATGTAAACTATCAAAAAATACAAAGTCCCCAAATAGGCAACCACTATGTCTGCAAATATGTAAAGTGTGAACATATTAAAAAACAAATGGGTCATGTCCACATGTAAAAATCCACAACTGAACATTCTAAACTGCTCTCCCCTTAGAATGCTTCCCACATGAAACTTGTATTTTTCAAAAAAGGAAAAATCGTTAAACCCTTTTAAAGAGATAATAACATTCGCTGCTATAACCACTATTAACACCACACTTAAATTGCCCATAGATTCTAATCGTTATTTTTTAAATATAACATATATTTGTTCTGCAAATCTAAAATTAATTCATGCAATTTCTTGCTTACATTCTAATTTATCCATTTTTGTGGCTTATTTCCATATTACCATTTAGGTTGCTCTACCTTTTTTCTGATGGCATTTACATACTTATCTATCACATTATAGGCTATAGAAAAAAAACCGTTAAAGAAAACCTGCATTTGGTTTTTCCGGATAAATCCAACAAAGAAATTAAAACCATTACCAAGACCTTCTATCATCATTTATGCGATATGATAGTGGAATCCATTAAATCAATGACCATTTCTGAAGCCGAAATGAAAAAAAGATTTGTAATTAAAAATGTAGATCAAATTCTGGAACTGGAGAAAGAAAACAAAAGCATTGTGTTAATGTGTGGTCATTATGCCAGTTGGGAATGGATTTTTATTCTTCAAAGACACATAAACCATAAAGGTTATGCTATTTACAAACGTTTGGCAAACAAATATTTTGATGCTTTGGTAAAACGTATCAGGGCCAAATACAACAGTTATTTAATTACAACCAAAGAAACCTTTACGGTATTGATGGCCGCTAAAAAGAAAGGCGAATTGACCATTAATGGTTTTGCTGCAGACCAATCCCCTAAGCATGACAAGGCATTTCATTGGCAGGAATTCATGAACATTAAAGTCCCTGTACATACAGGAGCTGAATTGTTGGCCAAGAAACTGGACATGGCTGTGGTGTTCCTAAAAGTGAAAAAATTAAAACGTGGCTATTATGAAGCTACAATCGAAACCATTACCAAAACTCCCAGGGAATATAAAGATTATGACATAACCGATATTTTCCTAAAACGTCTTGAAGCCCAAATTTATGAAGCCCCTGAATATTATTTATGGACCCACAAACGCTGGAAACACAGGGATAAAGTACCTGAAAACTTTAGGTAAGCTATTTGTTGGTAAGTTTTACATGGCTTAAAAAAAACCAAACAACCTAAGAAACACTCCTAATCTCATCCATGATTCTATCGGCCAATGCATCTGCCTCTTGTTGTGTTGGTGCTTCAGTATAAACCCGAATAATAGGTTCTGTGTTGCTTTTTCTTAAATGTACCCAACTGTTTGCAAAATCTATTTTAACACCATCAATGGTTGTTAAGGTTTCGTGGGCATATTTGGTTTCCATTTGTTTTAAAATGGCATCGACATCCAAATCCGGGGTCAGCTCTATTTTCTTTTTGCTCATAAAATAACTTGGATAACTGGCTCGTAACGCACTTACATTCATGCGCTTTTCAGCCAGCAAACTCAAAAACAAAGCCACGCCAACCAACGCATCCCTTCCATAATGTGATTCTGGATATATAATTCCACCATTTCCTTCGCCACCAATAACGGCATGTGTCTCTTTCATTAGGGCTACCACGTTCACTTCACCAACAGCACTGGCTTGGTAAGAACCACCATGCTTTTCGGTGATGTCTTTTAGGGCTCTGGTGGAACTCATGTTGCTAACTGTATTTCCTGGGGTTTTGCTCAATACATAATCGGCACAAGCCACCAAGGTATATTCTTCGCCAAACATCTCGCCTTTTTCGTCTATAAACGCCAATCGGTCCACATCTGGATCAACCACTATTCCCAAATCGGCTTTTTCTTTCACCACAGCCTGAGACAAGTCGGTAAGATGTTCTTTTAAAGGCTCTGGATTATGGGGAAAATGCCCAGTGGGTTCGCAATAGAGTTTTACTACATGTACGCCCAACCGTTCCAACAATAGCGGGATGGCTATACCTCCTGTTGAGTTTACGCCATCTACAACCACTTTAAAACCAGCTTCTTCTATGGCTTTCTGGTTAACCAGTTCCAGATTTAAAACAGCGTCTATGTGCAAATCTATATAGGCTTGGTTTTTTGTAATTTTTCCTAAGTTATCCACATCAGAAAAGGTCATGCTGTTGCTTTCTGCAATCTCCAATATTTTGGCACCTTCAGCACCACTTAAAAATTCCCCTTTGGCATTTAAGAGTTTTAAAGCGTTCCATTGTTTGGGGTTGTGGCTTGCCGTAAGAATGATGCCTCCATCGGCATGTTCCATAGGTACGGCTATTTCAACCGTTGGTGTGGTAGACAAGCCTAAGTCTATGACATGGATGCCCAATCCCACAAGTGTATTCATGACCAAATTCTGTATCATTTCGCCAGAAATCCTAGCATCGCGTCCAACCACAACCCTGTAATGTTCCTTGTTGCGTTGTTGTTTTATCCACATACCATATGCCGAAGCAAAAATAACAGCATCAATGGGTGTTAAATTATCTCCTACTTCGCCTCCAATGGTTCCTCGAATTCCTGATATAGATTTAATTAATGTCATAAATAGTTTGTTTGTTTTCAACAAATATACAACTACAAATTGTAAATCAAATCGTAAAACCTCGCGAGTAATTTGTAAATTCACAAAATGAATTTTTTAGCTCACATTTATTTATCTGGAACCAACGACCTAATTACCATAGGCAATTTTATAGCAGATGGCATTAGAGGGAAAAAATATAAAACCTACCCCAAAGACATCCAAATTGGGATTCTTTTGCATCGGGAAATAGACACGTTTACGGATGCACATCCTATAGTGAGACAAAGCACCAAACGACTTCATGAGAATTATGGCCACTTTAGTGGTGTGATAGTGGATATTCTTTACGACCATTTTTTGGCAAAAAACTGGATGGTTTATTCTAACATTCCCTTGGATGTGTATGTGAATCATTTTTATGAGACGTTACAAGCCCATTTTGACATTTTACCTCCTAGGATTAAAAAAATGTTACCGTTTATGATAGCCGATAACTGGTTGTACAATTATGCGCATATTGAAGGCATACAACGTGTGTTGGATGGTATGAACAGACGTACCAAATATGTGTCTGGTATGAACCATGCCACTGTGGAGTTAAAAAAATATTACAATGAGTTTGAAGACGAATTCACGCAGTTCTTTACTGAACTGATAGCGTTTGCCAATTTAAAAAGAGAAGAGATAACACATAAAATATATAGCCACACATGAAAAAGCATTTTCTTATACTTTGTGCTTTAAGCTGTTTCATTTCATGCAAGAAGCCCCTTGAAACAAAACCGGTAACACGAGGCCTTATAGCTAAAAATGCCATGGTGGTATCTGCCAGGGAGGAGGCTTCCAAAATTGGTAGCGACATCCTTAAAAAGGGCGGCAATGTATTTGATGCCATGATGGCCACAGAAATGGCATTGGCCGTTTGTTACCCTTACGCTGGAAACTTAGGTGGTGGTGGTTTTATGGTTTACAGATTGCATACTGGCGAAACTGGTGCCTTGGATTTTAGGGAGAAAGCCCCTTTGGCTGCTACCAAAAACATGTATCTGGATGCCAATGGAACCCTTATTGAGAACAAAAGCCTAATTGGGGAATTATCTGTGGGTGTGCCTGGTACGGTTGCCGGTATCTTTGAGGCGCATAAAAGGTTTGGATTGCTATCTGTAAGGGAGGTTTTGCAACCTGTAATTGATTTGGCCAACAAAGGGTTTGTAATCACGGAAAAGCAGCAGTCCAGGTTTGAGCGCTACGATAGCATTTTTAAGGCCGTAAATGGTAAGGAAATATTGTTTTCCAAACATTTAAAAGCTGGCGACACCTTAAAGAACATGCCTCTTGCCAAAACATTGGAACGATTGGTTTTACATGGTAAAGATGAATTTTACACTGGGGAAACAGCCAAGCAATTGGTTGCTTATTTAGCTGAAAAGGGAAGCATCATTACCATGGAAGATCTTTCCAAATACCAGGCCAAATGGAGAGAGCCCATTCGGTTTAGGTATAAAGACCTTCATATTATTTCCATGTCGCCTCCATCCAGTGGTGGTATTTGTTTGGCGCAGATCATGAAGCAAATTGAACATTTTCCTTTAAAGGACTACGGTCACAACTCCTTAAAAGCCATTCAGGTGATTACAGAAGCTGAACGAAGAACCTATGCAGACAGAAGCTACTTTTTAGGCGATCCGGATTTTGTAAACATCCCAACAGATTCGTTGTTAAACGATAGCTATCTTAAAAAGCGCATGAGCGATTTTTCATTTGAGAAAGCTACTCCTTCAACTTCTATCTCTCACGGGGTTTTTGAAGGTTATGACATGGCCATTAAACAAAGTTTAAGGGCAACGGAAAGTACAGAAACTACCCACTACTCCATTGTTGACAGCTATGGCAATGCCATTGCTGTTACAACCACGCTGAACAGTGGTTATGGTTCTAAATTATATGTAGATGATTTGGGCTTCTTTTTAAACAATGAAATGGACGACTTTAGCAGTAAACCGGGTGTCCCGAATGTGTATGGTTTGATTGGGGCCGAAGCCAATAGCATTGCTCCTGAAAAACGCATGTTAAGCGCGATGACACCTACCATTGTTGAAAAAAACGGAAAACTGCTTATGACCGTTGGGACTCCTGGTGGCTCTACCATTATTACCTCGGTGTTGCAAACCATTTTAAATGTGGTGACGTTTGATATGGGCATGCAGGAGGCTGTAAATGCCCCGCGTTTTCACCACCAATGGTTGCCAGATTATATTAGGATGGAACCAAACTCCTTTGAGGATGGTTTGATCGAGCAGTTAGAGGCTAAGGGTTATAGCATTAACGAGACCCATTCTCCCATTATTGGGATTGTAGATGGGGTTTTGATGCTTGAAGATGGCACCCTGGAAGGTGGTGCTGATATACGTGGCGATGATACTGCCGTAGGTTTTTAAAGGGTTTTTAGGCAGCTGTAACCTTGTGTAAAGCCATGGCTTTTATGGAATATTGAAAACTGTTAAGGAATCTGTGTTTTATTTTGTAAATTGGTTTTTCTTTAATTTTTTAGGAAAAAGAGTAACTACAAACAATCCCATTCATGTGAAGACAAAAAAACTCATTAAGATAATTTTAGGCGTAGTTATCTTTTTAACCTTACCCAGCTTGCTTTTTTTTGGTTTTGTATATTTTAAATACCACGAAGACCTTCCTGTTGGTATCCAAGGGGAGCAGGCCGATGCCTTGGCTTATAAAATGTTGGAGAGCTTGAACCACGAAGCTTACAAAAACACCAATTACCTGGAATGGACCTTTAAAAAGAGACATCATTTTGAATGGCAGAAGGACAAAAATACCTGTGTGGTTTATTGGAAAGAGTATAAAGTGGAACTGGATTTAAACACTATTTCCAATAGTAAAACCTATGTTCATGGTTTTAGGGTGCAGGACGACCAAGAAACCGAATTGATAGAGACTGCACTGAACTATTTTAACAACGATTCTTTTTGGTTGGTAGCGCCATACAAGGTTTTTGACCCTGGCACCATAAGAAGCTTGGTGACCACCAAGCAGGGCGAAGAGGCTTTGTTGGTAACTTATACCTCTGGGGGTTCTACACCAGGGGATTCGTATTTGTGGCAATTGAAGCCCAACGGTAAACCCAAGGGTTTTAGGATGTGGGTTGACATTTTGCCCATTGGGGGACTTGAGGCTTCTTGGTCCAATTGGACCACGACCGAAAGTGGGGCGCAGCTCCCCACTTTTCATAAAATGTTGCTTTTTGGCATGGAAATAGACAACATTATTGGTAGAAACTAATGGCCCTTCCTGTGGTTTTGTTAATGTAAGGCTGGGGTTTTGTGCTTTGTGTTTTTACTTTACAACCCGACCATTGAACCACTGCTGTGTTAGGAACTTCTTTGCCCAACAAACTGCTGTTCTTTCAACTTAAACAAGACATTAAAGGTGGTTAGGCTTCCGTAGCTTCTGGTGATGTATTGCTGTAAGTCTATTTTTTCCTGTTCACTTAGGCTGCTGGAGTTTATTTTCTGTTCCATGACACGTAGCCTGTCCCTAACCATGGTTATTTTATGAAAGAAGGTATCAATGGGCACTTCGCTGGCTTTTAGATTGGTATCGCCTGGTTCCAAGATTAGTTTGCCCCCTTTCCATTTGTCTGCTATATGTACTACTTCTGTAACATCGCTCCATCTTTTTAGGATTTGCACCAAACTGCTTTCCACTTCGGCAAAACTTACGGTATCTACATCGTCTTCGGCTGCTTCTATGATTTCAAATTGGGAGTTGATGTCTATGGTTTCTAAACCGGATTCGATAAATGTGACCCAATAGTGCTTTGAGGTGACGTTGGTTACTACGCCTTTTCCATATTGAGGGTGGTTTATCCTGGAGCTTATTCCTAATATTTTCATGGTTTTGTTTTTTTTTGGTTCCATGTGCATGGAACTGTTTGTTATTGATTTTACCTTTTAGTTAAACCCCAGCCTGCGCTTTGGGTTGGGTTGCTTGAAAGGGTTGCACAAGTATATTAATTTTTTTATTGTATAAAAAGTGTCTGTGGCAAAAGCTGAGGCTGGTTATGTGATGTTTGATGACTGAAATGTTTTGGCCCATAACTTTAGGAACATGGTCTATTACTTGACTGTACCACGCAATCACTGAAGTGTACCACGCAATCACTGGAGTGTACCACGCAATCACTGAAGTGTACCACGCAATCACTGGAGTGTACCACGCAAT
>NZ_CAXATZ010000050.1:0-16798 GCF_963971605.1 uncultured Xanthomarina sp. | reverse complement strand
AACTTGAAAATGACCATATGACAGGGCGCTTGAAATTAGGTAAAACCTTTTGTTTATGAAATCATTCAGCTTTCAGTTTTGTATTCACTTTAAAATGTGTTTTTAACAAAATTGAATATAGATTTTTAAACTAAAACGCTAATTATTATTTATTTAGGAAATTTGAATCTAGTCCCTATTGACTGATTAAAGCGTTAAAGACCATGTGTGTTGCAGTTTTCTAAACTTTTTAAGTTCATTTCTAAGTATAGGTAGATAATCTTTGCCATTACTATTAGACTTTTCTAATCGGCAACAGTTTTTATAGAGTAGATTAGTTAAACGTTTTACAGATGCAATATGTTTGTGCTTTTTATCACTATATTTTTCCAATTCAGCTTTTTCTATTTCAGGAGCTAAAGAGGTGGATTGTTGCACTATATCTCCAGAGAAATATATGTTAATATCTTCTTTTCCATCGGGTTGTAAATACGCTAAATCTTGATTTAAATATGTTGAAATACTTCGAGACAGAACAATAATATCCATAGCCTTTTGATATATAGGCAAATGGGACAAATGTGAAGGCATATTTGGAATCATTTATTATAGCAATTTACTCAAAAGTAGTAACTAGTTTTCATTTTTAACTTTTGGATTTAAGGTAAAGTTGTATATTTGGTTTAATATTTAATGTTTTTATTAAAATATCTTTAAAATGAGTCTTGATCAATTAAATTGGAAAATTCTTAAATGTTTGCAGAGCAACGCGAGACAATCCAATGCAGAAATAGGTAGGCAAGTAGGGATTAGTTCTCCTGCTGTTTCAGAACGGATTAAGAAAATGGAAGACCTTGGGATTATTCAAAATTATCATACAACTGTTTCCCCTTTTGAAGTTGGCTACCAATTAAAAGCATTAATTACCATTAGAGCTTTTATGGGTATGTTAAAGCCTTTTTTGGAAAAAGTTAAATCTTTTGATGAAGTAATTAATTGCTACAGAATTACAGGTAATGAAAATATAGTAATGGAAGTTGTTTTAAAAAATCAGAAGCACTTGGAACTTTTTATTGACCAATTGATAGTTTATGGTGAAACCAAAACTCAAATTGTCTTATCGCATGTTATTAAACACAACCCTGTGAAACCATTAAAATAAATACTACATATCTTTATTGTTAAATGGATTATCATCATTTGGATCATGATCTACATAATTTATTCCAGGAGGATTTAAAAGATCCCAACGATCAATCATGTAATTCCAACAATCAAATGTTTTTACCCATTCTGCAAATAAAATCCTAGATTCATCAATTTCATTTCTTAATAAATCTAAATATTCTAGGTCTTTATAACCACGTATATCTATGCCATGAGCCTTTTTAAGGAGTTCTCTGGCAGATTTTCTTAGCCGCATTATTTTTTAATTTATAGATACTATCAAATTATTTCAGGTATAATTCATTTTTCGACTTTAGGTATTGTTTTAAATAGTATAAAAGGCTTACACAAATCAGTCCTAAAAACCCCATAATAAGCCATGTTGCATCAAAACCAAAGCTGTCTACTAAATGTAATCCTGCATTATGCCCAAAAATGTGGGAAATAGAAAATGAAATGGTATATAGTGCCATATACTCCCCTTGATTTCCTTTTTTAGCGCGTTGCATGGCAAATGCATTTGAAAAAGGAAAAGCAATCATTTCCCCAATAGTCATTAATAACATGCCAATAACCAATACTCCAACCCAAGAAGTTAAATCAAGGACTAAAAAACTTACTAATGTTAGTGCAGCTCCAAATATCATGAGTCCAGGTTTGGTATATCGCGTATGTTCAAGCCATTTGATTAGAGGCATTTCCAAAATAAAAATAAAAAAGCCGTTTAATCCCAACAGCAATCCTATTTCGAATTCTGAAAGCTTATGTACATCTTTGTAATATAATGGCATGGTAGAAAAATATTGCAGGAAAATAATTCCAAATAACGTCATAGAAGCTAAAAATATCCAAAAAGCCTTGTCTTTATATGCTGATTGAGGATTCTGGTTTATAACATTATCCAATGTCTTTGCCTTTTTAGGGTTTAGTACTTTAATAAGAAGAAGTGTTGCTAACATACAGGTAATTCCATCAACCCAAAACAACCCATTATAGCTCACTGTTGTAATAATCAAGCCTCCAACAGCAGGTCCGGCAGAAAAACCTAGGTTAATGGCCAAGCGAATTAAAGTAACCGATCGTGTTTTGTTTTCTGGTTTGCTATAAGCACTTAATGCCACAAACATGGCAGGACGGAACATATCTGCCACTAACATGATAATAAAAATGCCAATGCAGAATGAAACAAAAGTATTTAAGAATTGCAATCCTATGAACAGAATTCCGGTTGATAGCAAACTTCTCACCATTACTTTATAATACCCTATTTTGTCTGTTAATTTTCCTCCAAGCCAAGAACCTGCGACAGAACCCAAACCAAAGGCAGACATAACCCAACCAACTTCTGCAAAAGTAAAATTTAAACTTTTGGTCAAGTACAAGGATAAAAATGGAATAACCATGGTGCCTGCCCTGTTGATTAACGTAATGAGTGCAAGCCACCAAACTTCAGAAGACAGTCCTTTAAAAGTATTAATATAATTGCTAAAAAGTGTTTTCATTTTTTCTTAAATGAGATATCTTAAAAGTAAAAAGTCCGACGTTTTCGTCGGACTCACTTATATATAATTTTATTTGATAATTAAATCACTAGAATACATAGATTGCCCAACGCTTCTTACCAGAAGTGGTTTGTTTTCTACAAATAGTGACGTAATTAAACATTGTTTTTTACTTTTAATGACTCAAATCTAAACAAAATACTTTAAAGTTGTATTTTTGAAATGAAAAAAATATTACAATGAAATACTTCCTGCAATTTTTTTTATTGATATCAGTTTTAAGCTGTGCGCAAGATAAACAGCCAATTTTGGGAGAAACAGAGTTTCAAAGGAAAATGAATGCCGATTTTAAAGATGCTACCAAATCGCCATTAAAAGACAAAGACCGCAAAGAATTTAAAGGACTTGATTTCTTTAAATTTGATTCTACCTATGTTGTAACTGCAACTTTAACTAGAACACCTGATGAAACACCTTTTAGGATGAAAACAACAACAGACAGATTGCCCATGTATGTGAAGTATGGAGTTGTGACATTTAAGTTGAAAGGCAAAACACACGAACTTAATATTTATCAAGATTTGGATTTGAAAAACCAACTTGGCTATGATGATTACCTATTTCTTCCTTTTTTAGACCTTACCAATGGAGACACAACTTATGGAGGAGGACGTTATGTAGAATGTAGAATTCCAGAAGATGATAAGGTTATTATAGATTTTAACACGGCCTACAACCCTTATTGCGCGTATAATGAAAAATATTCATGTCCCATTGTTCCTAGAGAGAATTACTTAGAAACTAAAATTGAAGCAGGAGTTAAGGCCTTTAAAAAACATTAAAGCGCCTAATAACTTGATTAGACGCTTTAATAAACTAGCTAACTAAAACTTAATTTTTAATAATCCGTTTGGACAGATTGCCATTCTGGGTTTGTATTTGCAGTAAATATACGCCTTGTTGTAAATTGGACAGGTTTATTTTTTCCACTGGATTATTTAATTGCATCACAACTTTCCCATTAAGGTCAATGATTCCTATAGATTTTATTTGAATATGATAAGGTGTTATTATGTTTACATAATCTGATGTGGGAATAGGAAATATACGTATTTCAGAAAGATCATCTGAATCGATTCCTAAAGTCCCATCTATTTCAAACAGTTTCCTATCATATAAAGACCAAGATCCATCTGCATTTAAAACACGAATGTGTAAATAATGATCTCCTTGCGCTAAACTTGCAGAGGTAGGTATGGTTAGGTTTTCATCTAAATTATCTCCGGAGACAGAGAGTGCTGTGGCACTGCCAAATCCAGGGTCTACATCTATAAAATATTCGGCAGCTGCTATAGATGCGTTATTGAAAAACGTAGGTGTTCTTACAGAAAATACTGTATGTGTGTAAACACTATAGTTGCCAGCAGTATTACCAACACGTATAAATAATCTGTGGCTCCCTGTAGGTAAACCTGTTGTAGGAATAGCAAGATTTTGGTCTACGGTTTCAGTATCAGTGATTGTTACTTGATTGCCTAAACCTATGCCAGGATCAGCGTCAAAATAATATTCTATGCTGTTAATATCAGCTATATTAATCTCTGCTAGTGGTACAACAGAAAATACTATATGGTCATATAAAGACCATACATCGTTTGCATTTTTTACTCTTACAAAGGCTCTATGGCTACCTTGCGGTAATGTGTTTGTAAGAAATGCTAAATTCTCATCCAAGGTTTCGCCTGTAGGTATTGTAATTGCTGTCGCATTTCCAGTTCCTGGGTCAGTACCAAAATAGTATTCAGCAGTTGTAATATCATAATTGTTAAATACAGCAGGACTATGGTTAATGCTAAAAGCTACATTATCATATGCGCCATAAGTTCCATCGCTATTTTTTACTCTAATGAATAATTTATGACTACCAGAACTTAAAGCAGCTGTTGGAATATTGAACGATTGGTCAATAGTCTCCATAGCAGCTACAGATAATTGTGTGCCGTTGCCAACACCAGGATCTGTATCAATATAATATTCAAAACCATCAATGTTTGCTGTGTTAAAGGTTGCATTAGCTGCTTTAACACTAAAGCTTTGAGAATAGTAATAGCTAGTGCTGCCATCATCTTTTACAGCGCGTACAAATAGCTTGTGGTTGCCAGCAGATAATCCTGTTGTAGGAATACTGAAGTTTTGATTAAGTACTTCAGCATCTGGGTCAATATCTATACTTGTGCCATTGCCAATACCTGGATCGGTGTCAAAGTAATATTCTATTTCAGAAATATCACCTTGAGCAAACGATAGGTAAGCGGTAAGCAAAAAAGTTATGTGAATAAGTCGTTTCATAATCAGTTTATTTTTTGATTATTAATTAGACTTATTAGCATTTGCCTTTACGTTTATGTTGATGTTTTCACCAGCTTCAATAAAGTTGTTGCTGATAGTAAAGCTTGTTAAGTATGGTAATTCGGTTGGGTAACCACGCATATCAAAATCATAATAGCCATTGTAAATACCTATGTCATTTCCGTCAGAACCAGCGTTAAGCCCAACTGAACTTGGAGAAAGCGTGAAATCATCTTCAGGAGCCATATCAAAAGCCGATGATGCTACACTTGTAAAGAATGGGTTTTGGTTGTCGAAATTACCTGTTCCTGGCATTGCTAGTGAAAGTGTACCACCAGTTGACATGTAGCTAATAGAGTTATTAAGAGTTAGTGTTCTACCTGTAGTTGGTGTAAATAAAGTGTTTATTCCGTTTGAGATAAATATATTATTGAAAGCAGTTACATCACCAGTCATGTTTGGGAAAATATTTGTGTTTCCCCAAGTATGGTTAATTCTAACAACGTTATTGTTAAAAATGGTTGTGTCATTAAAATAGCGTAAGGCATAGGATGCTGAAGTGCTACCATTTAATAGTGTAATATGGTTATTGGTAATTACGGTGTTTACACATTTTGTTGGGTCTGCATGTAGTGTAATTCCGTAATTAATGATATTTCCTCTAATAATCCAGTTGTTGTTGGTAGTGGCATGACCAGCATTTGTAGAGCCTACAAAAATAGTTTGGTTAACAAAGTTATCTTCAATAATAATATTATCAGATGTAGATGTGCTTGAGTTGTAAGTGATGTAAGTACTGATGTAAAACCCACTAATTTTAATGTTATCAGCATCAATTCTTACACTTGATAATTCGGTTCTTCTACCATCGTTTAATTCTGGTGCATAACCTGAACCAAAAAGAGTGATTTCTTTGTTGATAGTAACAGCTCCATAACTTGTTAAAGACGGTTGTACGTAAATAATATCTCCGTTATTTGCGGCAGCAATCGCATCAGTAATGTTGTTAAACATATGAGCAGGAGATGTGTCAATAACAGGGTCGTTGTCAACAATAAGAATGTTTTGAGCTTGGGTGTAGCTTAAAATAAATAAGGCTACAAGGCATAATAAATTTTTCATCATAACTAGGTTTTATTGATTTATGTTTCAAAACTCCTAATTATTTGAAAGCCAAAACATACGCAGAATGTCGTATATTTTATGAAAAATTGGTGATTTTTTTATTTTACAAGAAACATCCCTAAGAAAACGGCAAGAAAGCCAACTACAAAACTGGCAATGGTGTACATAGCAAAGCTGGTAAAGTCTCCAGCTTTTAAAAAGATATGGTTTTCATAAGCAAAAGCAGAAAAAGTGGTAAAACCACCACAAAACCCAGTGGCCAGTAACAAGGTGTGGTTTTGGGAAATAGAGTTGTTTTTTGCTGCAAGCCCTAAAATAATCCCAATCAATAAACTCCCAAGAATGTTGGCGATAAAAGTGCCATAAGGAATGCCAGTTTGGTAACTGTTTAAATATTTCCCTAGAACATATCTTAAAACACTACCAATACCACCACCAATAAATACCAGAAGAAGTTGTTTCATTTAACAGATTTATTGTAAAGCTTCTTGTTCTTTAACAGCAATGTAGATTTCAGTAATCCAATTGGCTGGATTTGCTGTTTTTGTTGGGTCTGTAACATAAACCTCCAGCATTGGACCTTGTTCTGTATACTCATAACCATTCTTTGGAATATAATCCATAGTAATTTGCCAAGCTTCTTTTAAATGATTGTAATTTCCTTTAAGCGTTGTTTTTATAGCTTTAAATGGTTCCAATTGTCCCGTTAGGATGTCGCTTTCAGTTGTAATTACTTGAGCAGTGGTTGGTACACAACTTGAAAACATGACCGAATTATTTGGTTCATCCCATTTATGATACAGAATAAAAGGAGGTCCTGCTGTGGTAATGTTGTTCTCCAATGCATATGATTTGACCTTGGACAACATGTCCTGCATAACGGTTTCAAAATTATCCATTTTAGTGGATGTGGTATTGTATAGATAGAAACCTCCACCATGTTGGGCCATACCATCCACTTTAATCGAATATACCTGCATGGATGCTGTTACAGTACTATCCAGCTTTTCAAGACCTCTTTCAAAATCTGGACCAATCATGTTATCAAAACCTCCAGAAAAAAGAGCATAGGCTTTAAACATGAATGGAATTTTATCAGAGTTCATTTTCCATGTTACTTCTGTCTTTCCTTGTTCTAAAGGAGTAAACTCCCAATGTACCTTAGATGGTTCAAAATCCCCAAATTGTAATTCCTGATCTATAGAAGCATGTTCGGTAGTGGCTAAAGTTTTCATCTTGCCCTTACCATCTTTGTCCATCCAAGAATAGGATCCTCCAATACCTTTGGTTTGTTCTCCCAAAGTGATTACGGTTTCAGGATCTTTTTCAACCCAAGAGGACCAAGCTTCCCAGTTTTTAAAATCTATCACGTTATTGTAAATAACTTCGGCAGGAGCATGTATGGTCCTGCTTCGTTTAACTTCAAAAGAGTTTGGCTGTACAGCTATATAAATGGTAAAACCTATAATTAAAATTAAAATTAAAAACAGGATATATTTTAGTGCTTTCATGGAAGGTTAGATAAATGTTTTTCAAAGATAATCAATTTTATACTATCCTAATATATGTTACATTTGCAGGAGAACAATTAAAATAATAAACATGAAAGTTACATATGTATTGAGTTTTGCTTTAGCCTTTGCTGCTTTGGTATCTTGTAATGAAGATAAAAAGGAGCCTGTTATAGAGGTTACAGAAATTAAAGAAGAAAAAACCTTCGATTATAATGTTGAGCAGTTTGCCGATATTAAAATATTGCGCTACCAAATTCCTGGATGGGATAATTTAACCTTAAAAGAACAAAAACTGGTTTATTATTTAACCCAAGCAGGTTTAGCAGGTAGAGATATTATTTGGGACCAGAATTACAGACACAATTTAAAGATTAGAAAAGCTTTGGAAACTGTGTATGCCAATTACTCAGGAGACAAAACATCTGAAGAATGGAAAGCTTTTGAAACTTATTTAAAGCGTGTTTGGTTCAGTAACGGAATTCATCATCATTATTCAAACGACAAGTTGAAACCGGAATTCTCACAGGAGTATTTAAAATCGTTAATGGCAGAAACCAATGCATCATTGGAGGAGGACGCTTTTAACGTTATTTTTAACGAGGTAGATTCCAAAAAGGTAAATCAAGCCAAAGGAGTGGATAACGTGGCGCTTTCGGCTGTTAATTTTTATGGACCAAATGTTACCAATGCCGATGTTATAAATTTTTATAAAAACAAAAAATCCCCTAATCCAGACAAACCATTATCTTATGGATTGAACTCCAAATTAGTGAAGGAAAATGGTGAGTTAAAAGAGTTGGTTTATAAATCTGGTGGCCTGTATGGTTCTGCCATAGACGAGATTATAAAATGGTTGGAATTGGCTCAAGACGTAGCTGAAAATAAAGCCCAAGGCGATGCTATTGGTTTATTGATAGAATACTATAAAACAGGAGACCTACAAACTTGGGACGACTATAATGTAGCTTGGACAGCAGCAACAGAAGGTAACGTAGATTATATAAACAGTTTTATTGAGGTTTATAACGATCCGTTAGGTTACAGAGGATCTTACGAAACCATTGTTCAGGTAAATGATTTTGACATGTCCCAAAAAATGAAAGTACTATCCGATAATGCACAATGGTTTGAGGACAATGCACCATTAATGGATGCTCATAAAAAGAAAAATGTGGTAGGTGTTACATACAAGGTTGTAAACGTTGCTGGCGAAGCTGGAGACGCTTCCCCTAGCACGCCAATAGGTGTTAATTTGCCAAATGCCAACTGGATTCGTGCAGCTGTTGGTAGTAAATCGGTTTCTTTGGGAAATATTATTGAAGCCTATAATAGTGCAGGAAGTTCAGACCGTTTAAAAGAATTTGTAAACGACGAAGAAGAGTTACAATTGGAAGAACAATACGGACAATTGGCAGATAAATTGCACACAGCTTTACATGAAGTTATTGGGCATGCTTCTGGACAATTAAACCCAGGAGTTGGAGAGACCAAAGAAACTTTAAAAAATTACGCCTCTACGTTAGAAGAAGGTCGTGCAGACTTGGTAGGACTATATTACCTATACAATCCTAAATTACAAGAATTGGGATTGGTGGACGATTGGAAAGCAGTAGGGAAAGCAGCTTACGATGGTTATATTAGAAATGGGTTGATGACCCAATTAATCCGATTGAACTTAGGAGACGATGTAGAAGAAGCTCATATGAGAAACAGACAATGGGTAAGTGCATGGGTTTATGAAAAAGGTAAAGCCGATAATGTGATAGAAAAAATAACACGAGACGGAAAAACGTATTTCAATATTAACGATTATGATAAGTTACACGAGTTGTTTGGGCAGTTATTAAAAGAAACTCAGCGTATCAAGTCTGAAGGCGATTATAAAGCTGTCGAAATTTTAGTTGAAACTTATGGTGTAAAAGTAAACCAAGACCTTCATGCCGAAGTTTTAGAAAGAAACAAACAGTTTACGTCTGCACCTTACAGTGGTTTTGTAAACCCAGTTCTGGTTCCAGAAATGGATGCCAATGGTGAAATTACAGCTATAAAAGTAACGCAACCAGAATCTTTTCCTGGGCAGATGTTAGATTACAGTAAGCATTATAGTTTTCTTCCAGAGGTAAATTAATAGGAAAATTATTAAATAAAAAAGCCTTAATGTTTTTGCATTAAGGCTTTTTTTTTGAGTTTCTATTGTTAAAACTTTCAAACCTATTTATTATTTATTGACACTGAATTTTAAAAGAATAAAATTTATGGCAAGTAATAATACGAGTATTAGAAACGTGTTCATGTTTATGGTTTTATGATACATCTAAAAAAATATAAATTGTCATCATTATTTTATGGGTTAATTTAATTTTTAACAAAACGTTTTATCACTGTTTTATTTTCAGTTTGAATCTTTAAAAGATACATTCCTTCTGAAAGATTGGATACATCTATCCTGTTTGATGGTTTTTCAATATACATGATTTGTTTTCCCAACAGATCAAACATAACAATTGAGTCAATAATTAAGTCTGTTGATATATTTAAAGTCGCTTCGGTTGGAACCGGATAAATGGATATGTTACTATCTGTTTCTTCAAAATGTTCACTGGTTAAAGTACTATCAATAACTTCTACGTTTACAGAAACTGTATCTTCATTTCCAGAGCTATCCGTAACCGTAAGAACTAAGGGATAATCTCCAACAGCAGTAAAGGTATTTATATCTACACTTAAAGTGAAATCGCAATTATCCGTAGAGCCATTATCAACATCATCTGCTGTAATACTTACAGAACCATTGCCTGCCAAATCTACCGTAATGTCTTGTCCATTAGCTGTTGGATTTAAATTGTCAATAACATTTACTATTGCAATTCCAGTAGTTGAAGCTCCAGCATTGTTGGCGGATGATACGTCCACATTGTTGGAGCCTAAATCCATACAGGAAAAGTTAACGGTTATAGCTAATGGGTTTCCACCAGTAACTGTAGTTACACCACAATCCACAGAGTTGCTAAACAATAAATCTTCGGCATTTATAGTGGCATTTCCAGTAGCATCCAGAACCACGTCAAGAGGTGTTGAAAGCACTTCGTAATTAAAGGTTATTCCCCAAGAATTTAAGGTTCCACCATCTGCACTAACACTATCCGATACCGTAATAATCCAATCTCCTTGCGTGTTTTCACCGTCAAAAACAGATAAAGGGTTTTGTGGTATAAAGTTGCCAAATATAGCTGGTTCGGTAGTGGCACATTCTGTTTCTATAGGATTGATTGCTTCATCATCAAAAGTTGCCAATATATTATTTCCACTACAACCGTAGGTTGATGCTGGAACACCTGGACGATCATAAATAACAGCAGAGGTTCCATTTGGTGATGTAATGGTTATGGTTACATCGCCAACCCAAGAGTGAGTGATGTCTATATCCACGTTTAAATCTGTAATCACAACATTCGAAGCGACAGACATAATAGCTGTGTCGCCTGTTGGACTTCCATCAGGAATAACCATAAAAGGATTATCTGATTGAGACTCTGTAAATGTAATGACACCATTACCTCTTGTAATAATGTCAGGAGGGTTATTGGTGACATTTATTTGGTCTAGAAGTGTTGATGGTGTTCCCAGGCAAAAATCGATCACATTATAATTTATATCCACCAAACCTTCTCCTGCTACATTGGGGTCAAAAGTAAATGTCAATCCATTTCCATCGTCTGTAACACCTGTTCCACTGTATACACCTCCAGTTGGCAATCCTCCAGAGAGGCCTGTTTGGATCCCATTGGACAAACAAATCTCTTCAACAGTATCTAAACTTGAAAAATCAGGAGGTAAGTCGAAAGCTTCGGTACCATCACTTGTGCTTCCAGAAGAACCTTGAGAGGCACTATAGCCTAAACCTCTTTTTGCAAAAGCATCCCAAATTAAACATTGGTATGCGCCACCATATAAAGCTTGGTCTGCTGCTAAAATAGCATCACGACCATCTACAAAACCTGGACTGCAGGGTTGTAGTATTAGAGCTTGTGTTACTAAATTTAATGCAATATTATTTCCACCTGTACCATTGTAAAAATCGGTATCAAAACCTTGGTCGTCAATTAAATTCCATGTCATTTCCCATAACATGGCAGCCCAAACAGAGCCAACTCCATGAGGAACGGCTTCTGTTTTAATATCGTCGTACGTATGTGGGTTTGTAGCTAACAACGTGCTATATGGATAGGTTCTTATTCCTGGTCCATTGGCAGTTTCGCCAATTAGCCAAGTTCCCATGCCTCGAGAGTCTGTGCCAGTATCAGTAGATGTCATGGTTAAAAGCAACGCATAAAAATCACTCCAACCTTCCCCCATTTGTTCGGAGTTTTGAAGACACAATGAGTTTGCTGGGCCACCTGTTAATCTATTGGAAATGCCATGACCATACTCGTGTACTATTACAGCATTATCCAAATCGCCATCCCTTGAACCACAAACATACATTCGCATTCTTGGTTTAAAGCCGTCAACTGGTGTTGAAAAATTGGCATTGCATGATCCAGCACCACTTTGCGCATGTGCATTAACCGAATCGCTTCCCAAACCTCCATTGCCATAATTGTTTTCTTGAAAACTTCCAGCAGCTTCATCCAATCCATATTGATAGGCCACATCGTGAATAATGTTGTTCCAATAAAACAAATTGGTAACTACGGCATCATCTGATTGTTCTCCAGGCGAATACACAGGGTTTATCGGGAAATCGAAAATTAGGTTTCCTCCAGGACTATAGGTATACCTATCGTCTGGTAAATCGTTATTGTCGTCTTCATCAAAAGCACTCACATTATTTCCTCTTGTATTGGTATATTCGGCACCTTCAATCCCATCAATATCATGCCAGCCATAAGGCGATGCAGTCAAGTTTTCAGGATTTGTCACTAAACTTCTGCCACCATGATTTGGAGACTCCGTAGGCATGGCGTATACATTGTAACTTGCTGCAGGAGCAAAAGGAATGGCAGGGAAATAATAGTTTTGAGATGTGTTACTATATTCAATATCTTGAACAGGACCTATAAAATTTGAAGTGTTTTTAGTAGGATTACTAGGTGCGTGTTCTTCATGGTTGCCTAAAATGTTACAATAGGATGTTAGGTTGTCTTTGTCTATAATGGTACCGGAAACAGCATCTACGCGAAAATTCCACCAATCTGATGAATTGTTTTCAGCAATTGAAAGTTCCCAAACTATCGTGGTTCCTATATTTTCCCTGAAATAAT
The DNA here is from genome assembly GCF_963971605.1 of uncultured Xanthomarina sp. Taxonomy (NCBI): domain Bacteria; kingdom Pseudomonadati; phylum Bacteroidota; class Flavobacteriia; order Flavobacteriales; family Flavobacteriaceae; genus Xanthomarina; species uncultured Xanthomarina sp. The sequence goes on along the minus strand of NZ_CAXATZ010000050.1, from coordinate 3,898 downwards.
ACATAAGTTTAATAGGGATGTTTTCAGAAGAAATCCCAGCTTTATTAAAGATGGCTTGTTTGTTTTTTCCTTGTTCTTGCTTGATTATTTCAAGGTTGCCTAAAGGATAATTCATTTGATTGGCAACCGAAACAATAGCTTGACTTGCATTTAAAGCAACCGATTTATTGGTAACGGTTGATTGGATGTTTTCCAAAAAATTATTGTGAGATAAAATTACAGTTCCAGAAGCATCAAAATGAATACTGGATTCTGTGCCTTGAACCTCTATGCCATCAACAGCTTGTCTTAAGTAAACATGTCTAATACCAGTTTTTTTGCTAACATAATCATTAGTAATTACGTAAGAGTTGTTTTTCTGTTTAATCAAAGTTTCTAGGGAAATGCCAGTTTTTTTGTTGGAAATTCTTTGATTGGGTTTTTGTTGGGCAAATAGACCATTTGTAAGCATACAAACAATCAGAAGCATTCGGATAGAATTTTTCATGTGTGATAAAATTAGATTAATAGCGTTTTAAAGATACATTAATTATTTAATTGTCAGATAAATAATATATATAACAACAAATCGTAACCAAATATTAATGTCATCAATAAAAGTCTATAAAAAAAGAAACCACAAGGTTAACACCTCTTTAAAATAAACAGTTAAAATAAATAAGATGAGGGTGTTTATTTAAAAAACCACTTGATGGAGGCAATAAAAACAATGAAGGATATAAAGGCAACCAGTATCCAAATGCTCCCTTTGTAATAACGTTTATGAAGTTTTAGGTCGTGCCTATAGGTATAGAAGATAACGATTATAAATGCAATAGCAAATAAAATTCCAAAAACCCATTGACCATTTGTAAACATATCCTTAATTTTAGGCAAAAATACGAATCCATATTTCTATGAAAGATAAATTAGAAGCAGTTAAAGCATTTTACACAGCTTTTAAAATAGGACATCGTGAAACACCAAAAGCCCATTTGGGTATGGAGAAAAACATGTTACGCTATAAGTTGATGCGAGAGGAAAACGAAGAATATTTAGAAGCTGCCAATAATAACGATTTGGTAGAAGTGGCAGATGCTTTGGGCGACATGCTTTACATTTTGTGTGGCACGATAATAGAGCATGGATTACAATATAAAATTGAAGAAGTTTTTGAGGAGATACAACGTAGCAATATGAGCAAGTTGGATGAAAATGGAGAGCCTATTTACCGTGAAGACGGCAAAGTCCTAAAAGGTCCAAACTACTTTAAACCCAATATCTCAGAAATTCTAGGGAAAGAATAAATAAGGTAAAAACAAGGGATGGATTTCTGAATGTTTAAACTGTATAAATTCAGTTTACTCATAATGCAGAGTTATTTCACCTCATGTCTCCAACCGTGTTTGTCTTCAGAAAGATTGTGTTGAATGTCCTGTAATTGCTTTTTAAACTTGCTGGCGTAAGAATTTTCAAGATCAGGAATTTCAAAAACTTCATTTCCATGTTCAAAAGCAGAAATCGGACTTACCACAGCAGCAGTACCAGCACCAAAAATTTCCTTTAAACTACCATTTCTTGCTGCTTCCTTAATTTCGGTTACAGGAACACGTCTTATTTCCACGGTTACATCATTGTCCTCTGCCAATTGGATGATGCTTTTTCTTGTAATTCCATCTAAAATCCTATCGCTTGTAGGAGCAGTAACCAAACGGTCATCAATCCTAAAAAAGATATTCATGGTTCCGGCTTCTTCTAGATATTCGTGTGTATGTGCATCAGTCCAAATTATTTGCTGATAGCCTTTTTCTTGAGCTAAAGAAGTAGGGTAAAACTGTGCAGCATAATTTCCGGCAGCTTTAGCAAAACCAACACCTCCATCTGCAGAACGGCTGTATTTTTCAGCAAACAACACGCGAACTTTTCCAGAATAATAAGCCTTTGCTGGAGAGCAAATAATCATAAATCTGTAGGTGCTAGCTGGAGAGGCCGATATGGCTGGCTCAGTGGCAATTACAAAGGGCCTAATATACAAGGAGTTTCCAATACCAGGTTGTATCCATTCCTTATCCATTTTCAATAAGGTTTCCAAGCCAGCAAAAAAATAGTCTTTCGGAAATTCAGGCATAGCCAGTCTAGCCGAAGATATATTTATACGTTTATGGTTGGCTTCTGGTCTAAATAACCAAATTTTCCCAGCATTGTCTTTATAAGCTTTCATGCCTTCAAATACGGCTTGACCATAATGAAAAACCCTAGCTGAAGGTTCAAATGTCATGGCCTGATAAGGCATGATTTTAGGTTGTTGCCATTTGCCGTCAATAAAATCGCAAACAAACATGTGATCTGTAAAAGTTCTTCCAAAGGCTAGGTTTTCAAAATCGACATTTTCAATCTTAGAAGTTTCAGATTTTTGGATGTCAAGGTTGGTATTTAAAGGATTTATCATGGCTTATAATTTCAACTGCGAATTTATAAAATTAAACTAGGATAAAAAACCAAAACTTTTTTTAAAAAATACGTATCTTTGACGCTATTCTTAATTAAATTTTTGAAATTATCATGAAGCACCTTTTTACACTTTTGGCTTTAACCTTAGCATTTGTTTCTTGTAAGAACAATACAGAACAAAACACAGAACAAACAGTGAAAACCGAAGAAGTTAAGGAAATAGCTTATGCCTCTTTTGGAGATAAAATTGAAGCTAATGATGCTATAGAAGCCAAATTAATGGCAGACACTTATAAGGATTTAACTGTAGGGGACAGTATTTCCACAAAAATGGTTGCTAAGGTAGATGAAGTATGCCAAGCCAAAGGTTGCTGGATGAAATTGGATTTAGGCAACAATGAACAGGTTATGGTTAAGTTTAAGGATTACGGGTTTTTTATGCCGAAAAACATTGCTGGAAAAGAAGTTATTATAGATGGAAAAGCTTATGTAAGCGAACTCTCTGTTGAAGAACAACGTCATTATGCCGAAGATGCAGGTAAATCCGAAGAAGAGATAGCTGCAATTACAGAACCTAAGCGCACATATTCTTTTGAAGCCAATGGTGTTTTGCTAAAAGAAGAATAAATGAAAAATTCCTTCTTTGGTATATTAACACTATTACTTTTTTTTGGTTGTAACCTTGCCAAGGAAGAGGTTGTTGCTGAAAAGGAAGAGGTTATTGCTGAAAAAGATGAGGTGGTTTACGATATGTATCAACCATCTGAAATGGCAAACCTCATGAACCAGATGTTTGCAGAAAACCTACAATTGAAAAAAGATATTTTAGCAGGCAAAATACCAACAGAATTCCCATTGGATTTTTTGAAAATCCATACAGCAGAACTTTCAGAATTCAAAAGTAGAAACGAAACATTTCAGAGTTTTTCCAAACTTTTTATAGAAAGTGAAAAAGAAATTTTCAACACAGAGTCCCAAGTTCCCCTAAAGGAACGTTACAACAATACAATCAACCTTTGTATCTCTTGTCACCAAACGGAATGTACAGGACCAATCACTAGAATTCAGAAACTATTAATTAAATAGTTTTGGAACGCAAAATCATCATTACGGGCGATGGGTCAAAAACCATTCAACTTGTAGGATTAAATGAGCATTACCACTCGGTTCATGGTGCTTTGCAAGAAGCAGAACATGTTTTTATTAAACATGGTTTGCTACACGCAATAGACCATTTTTCTACTAAAAATCAACCTATTTCTATTTTGGAGATTGGATTTGGTTCAGGCTTAAATGCGTTAGCAACTTTGGTCGCTTCAGAAAAACACAGCGTTTCCATTGCTTATGTTGGAGTAGAAGCTTATCCGGTTTCCAAAGAAGAAGTTTTGGAGCTGGATTATGCCACTTTGTTTCAAGAGGCAAGATATCAAGATTTAAACAATCAAATACATTTGGTGCCTTGGGGAAC
>NZ_CAXATZ010000049.1:0-17845 GCF_963971605.1 uncultured Xanthomarina sp. | reverse complement strand
AGTTTTTGTTTCATGCCTCCAGAGAGTTTTCCGGCTCTTCTGTCTTTAAACGGTTCTATCTGTACGTAAATGTCCTTTATTAAATCGTAGTTTTCCTCTATGGTTGTCCCAAAAATGGTCGCAAAGAATTCCAAGTTTTCTTCAACGGTTAAATCTTGATATAAAGAGAACCTTCCAGGCATATACCCAACATGTTTCCTAATGTCTATAAAATCTTTCAACACATCAAAACCAGCAACACTTGCTTGGCCTTTATCGGCTATCAATAAGGTAGTGAGGATTCTAAAAAGCGTTGTTTTTCCTGCTCCATCTGGACCAATGAGCCCAAAAAGCTCATTGGGTTTTACTTCAAAGGAAATATCCTGTAAGGCTTTTACTTCTTTATAAGATTTTGATATGTTTGAAACTGTTATTCCCAAAGCCTTTTAATTTTGTACAATGACTTTAGATTCTAAAACAACCTTAGAGGTAATGGAATTTGAGATAAGACAGGCTTTTTCAGATTTATCGATGATACGTTCTGCACGATCGCGTTGCTTTTCGTCTGAAACAACAACCTCTGGAAATACATGAATTTCACTCATTACAAATTTGCCATCTACTTTTTCCAAAACACCTTTTGATGGACACTTAAAACTGATAAATTCCAATTTTGAATATTCAGCAATGGCTAAAAAAGTGGTCATTAAGCAACTGCTAACAGCTGCTGTAAACAAGTGCTCTGGCGACCAAATATGGGGCATGCCATTTGGGAACTCTGGTGGAGTTGCTACTTCCAAACAGTTGGATTCCTGAGTTTCTTTGTTGTACAATTCCGGTGAACACATGGTGCCTTTTCGGTCTTGTGTCCAAGTGATATCTACTTGATATTCATGTTTTTCCATGGTGTGCTTTGTTAAATTATTTAAAATACCTATTGTAAGCTTCTACATTTTCCTGAATACTGTTTTTTATTTTTGAAGCTTCCTCCAGGTTGTCAACTTCTGAAAGGGCATCAATTTTTTCCATCAATGGAAGTAACCACACATGTAAATTGTCGTGAGATGGTCCTTTCATGGTACATTCTTTTATAACATAGTTTTTGGCTTCTGTAAGTTCTTTTGCTAATTGGTGATAACCCTCCAAGGTGGTTGTTTGTTGGGTCTTTAGGATATCTTTCATTTTTTCAACACCTATATTGGTTTCCTCATTGGCTACCCATTTATTGCCATTGTCCAACTGTATTTCTTCCATCCAGTTGTTGCTAATTGCAGAATGTGCATCATGCGTTTCATGTGACTCATGATTGTCATGCGATACTGTCTCTACTTCTTCTGTATTGTTTTGTTCTGTGTTTTGTGTTTCTTTTTTACTGTTGTTACAACTTGTAAAAAGCAATGCCAAGATGGCAATAGATAAAATTGATTTTTTCATAATATGAATATTTAAAGGGTTGATTTTTAATTGTTGAGCCACATTTCGGCAGGCATGCCTATTTTAAGGCTACCATCGTTCTTAACGGTCACTTTTACGGCATATACCAATGCAACGCGCTCTTCTTTGGTTTGAATGATTTTAGGTGTGAATTCAGCTTCCGAAGCAATCCAGGTAATGGTTCCAGGATAATCTTTCATATCATCCTTATCATCTATTTTTACTGTTACTTCTTCACCAATCTTTAAGTTGGCCAATTGGGTTTCGCTAACATACACACGCAATTCCATATGCTCTAAATCGGCTATTTTGTAAAGAGGTTTCCCAAACGCTGTAATTTCATTAGGTTCGGTATATTTTGTTAGTACTGTTCCTGTAATTGGATTTACGATTTTACATTTTTCTATCTGGTCTTCAATTTGCTTTAATTGAACATCAATGCTTTTTAGTTCATTGACAACAGGCGCATTTTGGATTTCAACACTTCTTATTTGTTGATTTATCACATCTATTTCACCTAATATATCGTCCAATTGTTTTTGGGTTCCAGCATTGTCACGAATCAGGTTTTCTGTTCGCTCTTTATTGGTGTTTGCTGTCTTCAATTTTGCCTTTAAAACAGCAATTTGAGACAACACACCTTTGGATTTGCTGCTAACTACATCCTTGGAGACCAATAACTGTTCGCGTTTTAAAGCTAAAGGAATGGTATCTATATAACCAACAAAAGTGTTTTGTTGCAGTTTGTTGCCTTCTTGAACATCAAACTGCATGAGTTTGCCGTTGTTTTCTGCTGAAACCGTAATTTCTGTTGCTTCAAAATTACCATATCCATCTGCTTTTCCGTTGGATTGACCACAGGAAATAAGTGTCAATATGGCAAAACCTAATATATAGCTGTGTGTATATTTCATTTTTAATGTCCTTGAGTTATATTGTAATTTGCTTTAGCTAATTCCAATTGAATGTTGTGTGTGATAAGCATGATTTCTGCTTCGTATAAATTGGTTAATTCGGTAATGTAAGTAGATGCTGTAATTACACCATGCCTTAATTGAGACTCGGTTGCCAACAGCACATCTTTACGGAGTGTGATGATTTCTGTGTCTATAACAATATGTTCTGCAATCTTGTCTATTTCCTTTTGATATTGATTGAGTTGTATGTTGTTGTTTAGCTGAAAAATCTCGGTTTCGTTATCTACAATATCTTTATTGATTAGCAAAGATTCCCGTTTCTTTTTGTTTGAATTCCAATCAAACACATTCCAATTCAATTTAATGCCAACGGTATAAAAGGGCTCGAAGGAATTGTCCAACATGTTCAATCCCGGATTTCCAATGCCTCCTGTTGCAAAACCAAGTAATTTGGGAATGTTTTCTTTGTGCAAAAGTTGTTCCTGACTTTCTATTTCTTCTTTTTTTAACTGAAACAAGGCCATTTCCGGACGCTGTACAGTAGGCGTGAGACTGATTACAATTTCTGGTTTTTGAAACTCAGTGGAAACATCCAAGGGTTTGCCTATTAATGTAGCTAAGGTTTCTACCAATACAGTTTTGTTGTTGTTTATTTCAGAAAATTGTTGTTGGATTTTTAACAACTCGGCTTCAAGTATTTTATCGGAAGAAGGAAGCATGGAACCATTTTTAATGCCAGATTTCACTTCCTGTAACTTACTTTCCAATTGGGTTTGTTTTGCTTTGAGCAAATCAAAAGATTCATTGTTAAGCAAAATGGAAAAATAGAGCTGGTTTACCTGTTGTTTTAATTGATACAAGGTGACTTCCAGTTCTTTTTGCTGTGTTTTTAACTGTGCTTGTTTTGCTTTGGAAGAAGCCTCTATGGAACCGCCATGATAAATTAATTGATTAACCGATAAGGTTGCTCGATATTGATCGTTGTTTGGAGGCTCAATACCGCTATTTGGTATGGGTACCTGTGTGACATCCGATAGGTATGAGGCCTGCGCATCCAGATGCAACTGTGGTAACTTGGCAGTTTCTATAGCGTCAATTTCCAAATCGTTCTTATTTTCCAATAAAGCTTTTTGTTTTGCCAAAGGGTAATTTTCTGTTACCAAATCATAACAGCGTTCAAGCGTTATTTGCTGTTGAGACCAGCCCATTGTGCTTATTAAAAAGAAAATCAAGATGCTACATGTTGTTTTCATCTTAATGTTGTTTTATGGAATGAATAATAAATTCTGAAACTTCTGTTTTACGTTGCTCCATAAGTTTTTTAAACCCTTGATCGTCTGTTTTAACAAATGCTTTAACCAAAGGTTTTGCAACAAATGGAAATATGTTCAAGGCCAGGATGTTGATAAACAACTGATCGCCTTTGGTTGGTTTCAAGATTCCTTGTTCAACCTCCAGCGCTACTTGTGCCTTAAACTTATCTATGTTCAGGATGCTATTGTTTTCCTGAATATTTTTAATGAAATCAGGATTTCTGTTAAGTTCCTGAATGATGAAATTTGGCAAATAGGGATGCTTAATGATGAATGAAATGTAATTGGAGCTAAAGTTTTTCACTTTATCTTCAATGGAAGAGTTGTCGTTCAAAATTTTATTTAGCTGTGGAGCCAATAAAGAAAAGGCATTTTTAAACACTGCTTCAAAAAGCAATTGTTTGCTTCGGTAATAATAATGTAGCATGGCTTTGTTAATTCCAGCCTTATCTGCAATTTCCTGCATTCTGGCACCATCCATTCCTTTGGTTTGAAAGACGTCTTTAGCAGCCGTTAATATCTGTTCCTCAGTGTTTTTATCTTTAGTCTTTGTCATAATTAACTATAAAGTTTAACCATTTGGTTAGCAAAGATAGCAAATTATTTCAATCGCAAACAGGGTTATGAGATTAATTTTTATTTACTCTATGAATACATGCATTAAATAAAGGGATTTAAGCTGTTTGGAATTACATTAAAGACCTTATTTCAGTTAACATCAATAAATAGTATTTAAAAAGTTTTAAAAATGAGTTATTATTATATTAGCAAAAAAAACAGCTTTATTAAAACAAGTATATTATATATAACACTTTTGATGTTATTTTTTGGTAGTAATCAAACCAAAGCGCAAAACGACACGATATCTGAAAGTAAAATCAATGTGAAGTATACAGATAAAGGCTTTGCATTTAGTACTGCAGACAATAAGTATTTGCTACATATAGAGTCTAGATTACAATTTAGGTTTGCAACACCTAATGACCAAAATCCAGTAACGTTTGATGATTTTCATGAAGGAAAACAAACTACGTTCAAGATTAATAGAGCGCGTTTAAAAATTGGTGGTCATGCCTATAAACCTTGGTTAAAATATTATTTTGAATACGAACTTTCACAAGGTAACTTATTGGATTTTCGAATTATGATTGAACGTTGGGATTTTTTTAAAATCAAGGTTGGTCAATGGAAAACGTACTATAACCGAGAACGTGTAATTTCTTCTGGAAAGCAACAAATGGTGGATCGATCTATTATTAATAGGCCTTTTACTTTAGATAGACAGCAAGGTATTGAATTCTATGGTCGAGTGTTTCCTCAAACCTTGGCAGATTTTACATACCATATATCCATATTGACTGGAGCTGGAAGAGGTGCCACAGAAAATGATGATGGACATTTAATGTATGTGGGACGTTTACAGTGGAACATGTTTGGTAGGGAATTGGAAATGACTGGATCTGATTTAAAATATCACACCAAACCTACTGGCTTGCTTGCTTTGGCAGCAGCTACCAATAGAAGCCCTTACACGCGTTTTTCTCAATCTGGAGGTGGAGAATTATTTGGCTATGAGCAAGGTATTCCAGGACAATATCATGTAAAACAGGCATTGGTGGAAACTGCTTTTAAATATAAAGGCTTTTCTTGGCAAAATGAGTTTCATGTAAAAACTATAGAAGATAATGTAAATGATAATACAAGAAAGCTCTCTGGACATTATTTTCAAGCAGGTTATTTCTTTTCTAATTTGTGGAGTTTTGTTCCAGAACCTCTTGAAATTGCTGGTATTTATACAAAATACAGACCAGATGTTGATATAGACAATAATTACGAAAGAGAATTGGGTATGGTTTTAAATTGGTTTTTTAAGGAACATAGAAACAAATTGTCTATGGAATGTACCAACTTTACGTTTCAAGGTGCTGATGGGCAAAACCCAAGTGAATGGCGATTTCGCTTACAATGGGATATTTCCTTTTAAATGGTGAGCTTGTTGCGTTTTTTAAAACAAATTACAAACCTTGTTTTAAAATGGTATAAACCAACTCTTTGGTTAATTTTTTATCTCCAGTTTTTTTTCTTAAATCATCGAATGAAAACCTAAAATCACAACCTTCTTTATAGGCACTACATCCATAAGCTGTTTTACCTTTAATTACAGTACCTTTTTGGCACTTAGGGCAAGCCAATGTGTCTGGAATAGTTTTTAGCTTTGTTTTCTTAGGTTCCAAAACAAGTTGGAACAGGTCGTTAAACCTCAACAAACCTTCAACTTCTTGACCATCTTTTTTAAATCCTTTTAAATTGACAGTAGATCCTTTTTGGAGCAATCTTAAAAATTGCTTGTCAGATACTTTTTTTTCATAAACCTTAAACGGAAGTATAAACGTACAGCCTTCTTTGTATGCACTGCAACCATAAGCCGATTTTCCTTTTAAAAGGGTTCCCTTTTGACATTTGGGACAGGTTTCTGCTGTCACACCAGCTTTCTTTTTTTGCTCTTTTTTAGCTTGTCGGTGTTTCACTACGGCTACCTGTGAAATGTTCGCTCTGGTGGTTTCGCTTCGTACTTCATAAACCAAATCATCTACCATTTTTTTCATATTGATGATAAACTGACTGGCACTGAATTCCCCTTTTTCTATGTCCTTTAATTGTTTTTCCCACAAACCGGTTAATTCTGCCGATTTCAATAGATCGTTTTGTATGATATCTATTAATGCTATGCCAGTTACTGTTGGTAGAATTTGTTTTTTATTCCGTTTGATATACTGACGCTTAAAAAGCGTTTCAATAATGTTGGCCCTTGTGGAAGGTCTTCCAATACCATTTTCCTTCATTAAATCGCGTAGTTCATCATCATCTACCTGTTTTCCTGCTGTTTCCATAGCACGTAGGAGGGAAGCTTCAGTAAATTGATTAGGTGGTTTGGTTTGTTTTTCTAAAAAACTTGGTTCATGTGGTCCTTTTTCTCCTTTAACAAAGGTTGGTAGTATGTCAGCTTCTTTCTTCTCTTTTTCTGTCACACTGAGCGCAGTCGAAGTGTCAAAAACTTCTCGCCAACCTTTTTTCAGAATTTCTTTTCCTGTGGTTTTAAAGTTAACATCAGCTGCTTGACCTATAACAGTTGTGTTTGAAACCTCACAATCTGGATAGAATACAGCAATAAAACGCTTTACAATTATATCGTAAACCTGTTGCTGATTGTATTGTAAATTGGTTTGAATACCTGTTGGAATAATGGCATGGTGATCTGTTACCTTCTTATCGTTAAAGACTTTAGCCGATTTTTTGATTTTCTTTCCTAAAAGTGGTTGTGTTAAAGTCGCATAATTAGTCAGTTTTTGAAGAATTCCAGCTACTTTAGGATACACATCATTTGGTAAAAAGGTGGTGTCAACTCTTGGATAGGTAACCACTTTCATTTCATATAACTTCTGAACGATTTTTAAAGTGTCATCTGCAGAGAATCCAAACTTCGTATTGCAATACACTTGTAAACCCGTTAAATCAAAGAGTTTTGGTGCATATTCTTTTCCTTTCTTTTTTTCTATTGAAACAATTTCAAAGTCGTGTTCTTTGACTTTGTTAGCCAAAACTTCGCCATCTTCCATCTTGGTAAAACGACCTTCTTCATAAGCAAACAAGGTGTTACGATACATGGTCTGTAATTCCCAATAAGGTTGTGGCTTAAAGTTTTCTATCTCTTTAAAACGGTTGACAACCATAGCAAGCGTAGGCGTTTGCACACGCCCAACAGAAAGTACCTGTTTGTAGCCTCCATGTTTTACCGTATAAAGCCTTGTGGCATTCATTCCCAACAACCAATCACCAATAGCTCTGGAAAAACCGGCATAATACAGGTTATCATACTTTTCAGATGGTTTTAAATTTTCAAAACCTTCTTTAATGGCTTCGGTAGTTAGTGAAGAAATCCACAAACGCTGTACTTTGCCTTTATAGTTGGCCTGATCTAAAACCCAACGTTGTATAAGTTCACCTTCCTGTCCAGCATCACCACAATTTATAACGACTTCAGCTTTATCAAAAAGGCTCTTAACAATTTTAAATTGTTTCTGTATTCCCGAATTGCTAACTACCTTGGTTTTAAATTTTTCTGGAAGCATGGGTAAATTATTTAAATCCCAGCTTTTCCAGTGTGGTTTGTAATCGTTTGGCTCCAGGAGTGTGCACAAATGTCCAAACGTATAAGTTACTGCATAACCATTGCCTTCATAGTAACCATCATGTTTATTATTTGCTCCAAGAACGGAAGCAATTTCTCTGGCAACACTAGGTTTTTCAGCAATGCATACTTTCATTTATTACTTTTTTAGAATGATGCAAAATACATTTTTTTATAAAAAGGATGACCTATAATTCTAATCAATTATGAAATATTTTTAAATAATTCTTGTATGACAATTAACTTAATCGTAATATTGCAATAAATAAATTAATGACATATTATGGGACTCACAAAATCTGAAATATTTACTGAAGAACAGAACAAGCTAGCCTTAGTGGCCAAAGCTTTTGGACATCCAGCTAGAATAGCTATTTTGCAACATTTGTTTAAACTGAATAGCTGTGTTTGTGGCGATTTGGTAAATGAGATAGGATTGGCACAGCCAACCATTTCCCAGCATTTAAAAGAACTAAAAAACTTAGGAATTATAAAAGGAGATATTTCAGGAACCAGTGTTTGCTATTGCATTAATCAAGAGGAATGGCAAAACATAAAACACATGTTCACCCAGTTTTTAGAACAAGAACTAATTGACGACGAAACCTGTTGTTAAAGCATTATAACATTTATTCAATAACTCATTGATATTATGAAACTTTCAGAAATTAAACAACGTTTAAGTACTTTAGAAACCATTGCTTTTAAATTACCAAACGGAACATTGGTTCCAAGTCATTTTCATGTAACAGAAGTTGGGAAAATAGACAAACACTTCATCGATTGTGGAGGAACCGTTAGAAAAGAGTCTGTAATTAATTTCCAATTATGGGAAGAAAACGATTACGACCACAGATTGCATCCAGAGAAATTAGTCCATATTATAGAATTATCTGAAAAAGTTTTAGGACTTGAAGATTTGGAAATAGAAGTAGAATATCAAGGAGAAACTATTGGAAAATACAATTTAGACTTTGATGGCAAACATTTTTTATTAACGAATAAGCAAACAGACTGTTTAGCTAAAGATAAATGTGGTATTCCTGCAGAAAAACCAAAAGTAAAACTTGCAGAACTGCAAAACGCATCTTGTTGTACACCAGAATCTGGTTGTTGTTAATTTTTAAACGATAATAATATATTCAGATGTATAAAACTTTAGTAAATTTTATAGAAACCATAGATGTTTCAAGTATTCCTAAAGAGCGTCAAGAGGTTCTTAATAGTCTAACCGATTTCATTCAAGGAAAAGTTTCTAACAAAGAAGCCATTCGCATAAATTGTATTTGTACGCATAATTCAAGACGCAGTCATTTAACACAGGTTTGGGCTCAGGTTATGGCGTATTATTTTCAAATTAAACAAGTAACCTGTTATTCAGGAGGCACAGAAGCAACAGCTTTATATCCTGTAGTTGCAACAACTTTGGAGGAAACAGGGTTTCAGATTCAGAAATTATCAGAAGGGAATAATCCGGTTTATAGCATGAAGTTTTCAGAAAATGAACATCCAATTATTGGCTTTTCTAAAAAATTTGATGATGTTTTTAATCCGGAAACACAATTTGTAGCCATTATGACTTGTTCTCAGGCAGATGCTGGATGTCCTTTTATAGCTGGAGCTGAAAAACGCATTCCTATAACTTATGAAGATCCTAAAGTATCAGATGGTTCACCAGGCCAAAAAGAAGTTTATTCAAACAGAAGTTTGCAAATTGCAACAGAAATGTTTTATGTTTTTTCTCAAATAAAAAAATAAGATGTCATCAACCAAAAAATTAAGTTTTCTAGATAGTTATTTAACCCTTTGGATTTTTATTGCCATGGGAATTGGAGTAGGACTTGGCTATTTAATGCCATCTATTCCAGATTATATCAATTCTTTTAGTAGTGGAACAACCAATATTCCAATTGCTATTGGACTCATTTTAATGATGTATCCACCTTTAGCAAAAGTGAATTATGCTTTATTACCAAAGATTTTTAAGGATGTAAAAATCTTATCTATTTCCTTGGTTTTAAACTGGATTGTTGGACCTGTTTTAATGTTTATTTTGGCCATTACATTTCTTCAGGATTATCCAGAATACATGGTAGGTTTGATATTGATTGGTCTAGCCAGATGTATTGCTATGGTTTTAGTATGGAACGATTTAGCTGAAGGTAACAGCGAATATGGAGCTGGTTTGGTAGCTTTGAATAGTATTTTTCAAGTGTTTGCTTATAGTTTTTATGCCTGGATTTTTATTACAATATTGCCACCTTATTTTGGTTTTGAAGGAGCCATTGTTGATATTTCTATAGCTACCATCGCTGAAAGTGTAGCTATTTATTTAGGAATTCCATTTTTATTAGGATATTTAAGTAGAAAAATATTAGTGAAATTAAAAGGAGAAATATGGTACAACGAAGTGTTTATTCCTAGAATTTCACCAATAACATTGATTGCCTTATTGTTCACAATTGTAGTCATGTTTTCTTTGAAAGGAGAATTAATAGTTGAAATCCCTATGGATGTTGTCATTATTGCAATTCCATTGTTAATTTACTTCACCTTGATGTTTGTAATTGGCTTTTTTGTTAGTAAAGCCATGGGGGCAACTTACGATAAAAATGCAGCCATTGCCTTTACAGCTGCAGGAAATAACTTCGAATTAGCCATAGCTGTAGCTATTGCGGTGTTTGGTTTGAATTCAGGTCAAGCCTTTGCAGGTGTTATTGGTCCCTTGGTAGAAGTACCAGCTTTAATTCTGTTGGTTCGTGTTGCTTTTTGGTTGCGTAAAAAATACTACGCTTGATACATGTTATTCTATTATCAATTTTTGTCCAATACGCAAAGTGCTGTTGCGTTTCATGTGGTTGCTTTTGCAAATGGCAGTAATACTGGTATTGTTTCTTAAAGAGATTTTGGATAATGTATCCCCTTTTTTTACAATATAAACCTTAGGCTCTCTATTCATGCTTGCTATGGCTTCTTCTTCAGTAGTAAATATCTCCAGTTTGCTTTGGCGTTTGCTACTGTGCAGTTCAGGACGTGTCCAGGTTTTGGTAATCCAAATATCTTTTGCCCTGATCTCATTATTTTCATTGAAATCTAAAAGATACTCTGGGTTTACAGGGATGCCCTTATAATTCATTTCCAAATGTAAATGACTTCCCCTTGCGTTTCCAGATGTGCCACCTTTACCTAAATAAGACCCAGCGACAACCGTATCGTTTTCCTTAACACCATATCTGGATAAATGTGCATAAACGGTTTCCAAGCCATTAAAATGTCTAACCACAACAGTCCTTCCATGTCCTGAACTGTAATTGGCAAACCTAACCACACCATCAAACATGGCGTATAAACTGTCTCCTGTAATCAAATCGATATCAATACCTTTATGGGCTCGACCTTTGCGCCAACCATATCTAGAGGTAATTACTTTGTTCCTTGGAATAGGGGACACATAATTTGTCTCTTTAAATTGGATATGTATGGGATATGCAACCTCAGTATCATAATCTATTTTTATTTTACTGGTATCCCAAAATTCGGAAGTAATATCCATAGTTTCCGTTTCAGTGTGGATGGAGGTTAAATAGGCCTCCAAATCATCTATAAATTGGGTTGATTCTGGTGAGTAGACTTCAGGTGATTTATTTTGTGCGATGGAACTGTAGGTTACACACAAAAATAATAGGGCAAAAACTAACTTCATAAATTATTCATTGTCAAATCATTATTTAATATTTTTGAATGATTTGTCTTAGGGTTAAACTTTTCTTGTCGTCGAAAATAATAAAAACAACGATTAAATGGATTGTGTATTGCAACTCAATGTTGTTTTTTGCTAAACTTTAACATTTTTAATGTTAATGGCTACTTTTTAAATGCCTATTTCGTTCCTAGGAACTTGGTTTTTATGGATTTTGCTTTTTTAGTCTAAACTTTATTTAGAACTTGTAGTTTAAAACATTTATTTTGTCTAACTTTGTAATATTATAAGTTGAACAAAAATTTCTTTACTTAAAACTTGAATAATGTATAAAATAGTATTGATTATGATTAGCCTGATATTTTTTAACAATCTTAAAACCAATAAGTCTATGCAAGCGTCAGCTTCTCTTTATGACATATCCATCAATAGTCTAACAGGCGAACCTATTGATTTAAGTTCTTTTAAAGGGAAAAAAATCCTAATTGTAAACACAGCTTCCGAATGTGGCTTTACAGGACAATACGAAGGTTTACAGGAACTGTATAACACGTACAAAGATAAGTTGGTGGTTATTGGCGTGCCTTGCAATCAGTTTGGTGGTCAGGAACCAGGAACTGCTTCAGAGATTCAGTCTTTTTGTAAGCAGAATTATGGGGTAACTTTCTTAATGACAGAAAAAGTGGATGTTAAAGGAGGGAATCAACATCCATTGTATAAATGGTTAACATCTAAAGAATTAAATGGAGTAAGCAGTTCTTCCGTAAAATGGAATTTTCAAAAATACCTCATTAATGAAAAAGGGAATCTTATAGATTATTATTATTCCATAACCAGCCCAACCAGTACTAAAATAACCAAACATTTAAAATGAAAAAGTACCAACTGGTCATTCTGTTCTTGATCATAAACTTTGCAGCTTTGGGAATTGGAAGTTGGTTCATGGGCAATGGTCCAAGTTCGTCATGGTATTTGGAGCAAAACAAAGCCCCTTGGACTCCTCCAGGCTGGGTTTTTGGTGCAGCTTGGACAACCATTATGATTTGTTTTTCCTTTTACATGGCTCATTTGCTACAATTGAAAAAGCAGACCTTGGTACTCAGTCTTTTTACAGTTCAGTTTCTTTTAAATGTGTCTTGGAATTATGTTTTTTTCAATCAGCATTTAGTGGCATTGGGCTTAATAAACATTGTATTGTTAACACTAGTGGTCACTTATGTTCTGTTTAGGTTCAAAGACGCTTTAAAAACCAAAACCTGGCTGCTTGTTCCGTATGCAGTTTGGCTTTTAATCGCTACCAGTTTAAATGCCTACATCCTTTTTAACAATTAAATATTAATTTTAGTTTCCAATGAATTTCTCCACAAAAGGCAAGGTCTATACCTTATCGTCCAAACAAAAGTTACCCATCAGCTTGGAAGAGGCTTGGCAATTTTTGTCAAGTCCCAAAAACCTGAAAACCATCACGCCAGATTATATGGGATTTCATATTCTTTCAGGAGCAGAGAAACCCATGTTTGCAGGACAAATCATTCAATACATCGTAACACCGGTTTTTGGTATTAAAACCCATTGGGTAACCGAAATTACACATGTGGTTGATAAGACCTATTTTGTGGACGAACAACGTTTTGGCCCTTATGCTTTGTGGCACCACAAACATTTTCTTAGGGAAGTGAAAGGTGGTGTGGAAATGGAAGATGTAATCGACTACAAACTTCCGTTTGGTTTTCTAGGTAGGTGGTTGCATCCTATTTTAGTGAAACCCAAGCTGACCGAAATTTTTAATTATCGCAGTCAAAAACTTTCCGAACTGTTTGGTCAATTCCTGTAAACCCTTAATGTGTCATGGTTCTATTTCATTCACTAAACAACAGCAATCTATCCCAATGGCAAGTTCTTAACGATGTGGTGATGGGAGGTCACTCTCAAGCCAATTTTGGTGTTAACAATCAAGGGTTTGCTGAGTTTTCTGGTCACGTGTCTTTGGAAAACAATGGTGGTTTTTCCAGTGTAAAATATCCATTAAGCCCAATAGATATCACTAACTTTAATAAACTGGTTATAAAAATTAAAGGAGATTCAAATAGGTATCAATTGCGCTTAAAAACCAATAAATTGGATGCGCATAGTTACATAACTTACTTCGAAACCTCTGGTTTATGGCAAGAACTTGAGTTTCTATTTGCTGATTTCTATCCAACGTATCGTGGCAGACGTTTGGAACTCCCAAATTTTCCAGGTGAGCAAATGGAAGAATTGGGTTTTATGATTGCCAATAAGAAAGCACAGGATTTTAAATTGGAAATAGCACAAATACGTATTCTTTAAAAAGTTTATTTCATAAATTCATTTCAAACTTCGCAACTCACAATTTAAGAGTGCATTACATCGATGCTTTTGCATTTTTTTTTCAGTTTATCGTAAAATTTTATAGTTCATAAGATTTTTTATGAAGCAATAGGGCTAAATATATAGTTTTAAGCAAATTATATATGTAAAGCCTTATGAAAAAGCTCTTTTTTATTAGTTGTTTGATAACCGTTTTTGGTTTTAATGACTCTTTAAAAGCACAGGATTCTGCCGATGTTTTAGAAGAAATCCCTTTTGATTACTTGACCAGAAGCCCTCTTTACGATTTTACTGAAAAAAACCTAAACGCTACTGATACTATTCCTGGTTTTGAAACCCAGGAAAACAAATTAAAACTTACAGGAACCATCTATCTTAGTGATGGTGTCACTCCTGCTAAAGGTGTTATTTTGTTTATAGAACAGCCCAATGAAGATGGCGAATACGATTTGCAGTTTGAAAACAACAAACGATTTGTTACACATAGGGCTTGGGTTAAAACCAACGAACAGGGTCAATATACCTTCTATACCTTTATTCCTGGTTCATACAGGCACAGTAAAGAATTGAGACATATTCATCCAGTGGTGAAAGAGGCTGGAAAACCAGAATACAAATTAAATTCCTTGATGTTTGAAGACGATCCATTTTTAACCAAAGCTTGTAGAAAGAAACTCAAGAAAAAAGGGATAGACAGCATCCTCACGACCTTGAAAAAGGAAGATATGTATGTGGCCAACTACAATATTGTTTTAAAATAAAAAAGAAAGACCATTATCTGGTCTTTTTTTTTTAACTCAAGTACATCATAAATTTGTTATTCCTGTGGTTCCACAGGTTCTATAAGTTTTGGTTGATACTTTTCCAAAAGTGCTTTTTGTCTGGCAAGCATTTGTTGGGTCAGTTTGTCAATGTCCATAAAGTCCTGCCCAAAGTCACTGTTAAAAAAATCATCATTAAAAAAGCGTTTGCTAAATAAAGAATCTTTGCTAAATACATCATCAAAACCTTCGTCTTCAAAATGCGAGTAGTGTTTAAAGAATTTCGATTTAAACGATTCCAGCACACTGTCCATGTCTTCGGCACTTAAATCTTTGTATGTTTCGTTGGAAGACCAGGAATAGATGCTGTCGTATTGAATAAGGTTTCCGTTTTCGTCAAACGCTTTATTTACGGTCCAGGAGCCTTTGGGTTGCTTGTTGTTCTGTGCTATCTTTTCTTGACTATCTGTTGTGTTGGAATTGTTATTTTGACCACGACAACCTGTGTGTAACAAACACAGCAACATTAAAAATAGATAAGCTTTCATAACATTTCATTTTTTAAGGGTTTTATTAATAAATTCCTATTGTTTTAGGCTTTGTAAATGCCTCCAGTATCCTTTAGTTTCAACAACTTGTTTTGGTGATAAATACCGGACAGGCGTTCGCCATTTTTATACCAAACACATTCTAAGTAGCTATGGTTGTTTGTAGTTCCAAAAAAGGGATCTTTTTTAACTATGTATTTTAAAACTTCCATTTTCTGGTTGTTGGGTGTCCCTTTAACTTTTACCCAATCTCCAGGTTTAAATTTTCTAGACATCATGGTAAAATAATTTTTTAGGTGAAACATTGGTTTAAACAGCAAACAAACAATGAAAAGCAGAGGCTGTAAGTACAGCCTCAACTTTTATCTTCAACTATTTAGCCTACAAAAATTAAGAAATTTTAATGGATCGGATAGGCTTTTTCTTGGCTTCTTCTTTTTTAGGCAACAGGATGTTAAGAATGCCATCTTGATAGCTGGCGTCAATCTTGTTGTCGTCTACACTTTCTGGAAGTGTAAAAGAAGAATAACCAAACTCTCTTCGGGTATAATTCGCTTCTTTTTCTTCTTTTTCCTCTTTCATTTCTGTTGAAATGGAAAGGGTGTCATTATCTAGGTCTATTTGTAAATCGGATTTTTTAAGACCTGGTATGGCCATTTCCACCACAAATGCATCTGTGGTTTCTTTAATGTTTACCTTTGGCAAAGACATGCCTGTGTTGAAGTTTGAGGTAAATACACTTGGTAAATCTCTATTGAATAGGTCTTCAATCCAATTGGACAAACTTGGGAAGTTTGTATTTGAATTAGTGCTTGCTAAACTTCCATTTTTAGGAACAGTTACTAAAGTGCTCATAATAACAAAAATTTTAAGTTAAACAATAAATCAAAAGTTTCAATCTTAACGATTCTGATAGTTATATTGCAAATAAAATACCAAATAAAAATATGGGAATTTTTTTAACGAATCTTTAAAGATTTGTTGGCTTTTTCGTTAAAAACCTTGTCTAAAAAAAGGTCAAATACTTTTATAATGTCAAATTGACATTTTAAAACTGAAATTTTTACAGTTGCTTGCTGACAATTTTTAATTAAGGAAAACACTTAGCAGCCTGCAGCAAGTGTTACCTGTAACACACCAGAGTTTTGTGTGACTTTAAAAGGAATTTCCTCATAAGTGCAACGGGGTTCTATGGTAAACCTAATAAAGCCTGTGACTTCAAAGTCATCTTTTGTCAATATGTTTAAATTTTGTTTATATAAGGTATTTTCCCTTACCCAATTCACCTTGCCATCTACAAACGGATGGGTATCCATTTCTTCCACCGAACGGGGTATTTCAATAATATCATCGGTCATGCTTAGTTTGTTTGAGTCTTCTATGGTCATGCTGAATTTTCCTTTAAAATCCTTTTTGGCATGTGGAGACACAAAATAAGCATTATCTTTTAAGGTGATGAATAAGTTAAGCTGTTTGGTGCCTGTTTCCGTGGTTTCCATCTTTAAGTCTAAATGATATGGACTGTGGGGATTATAAGGTTCTTTGTATGAGATGGTTTCAAAAGGATTTAATGGTAACATAACTTCAGGGACGGCTGTGTCCTTCATTGCTTGCTGACTGTTGGTGGAACAGTTCAAGCATAAGAGCAAGAAGCAACTTAAAACGATTTTGTTCATTATGTAATTGATTTTAAAATTATTAGCAAGGATAAAATTAGATGAAACATGTTTAAAGAATGTCAAAAAAATGCAAAAGAAGTGTCAACTCTTGTAAAAAGTCATGAAAAATTGAGTTCTTTACACTTGGAATGAAAAAACGAATCTTTTTTATATTAAGTGGCTTAAGTTTGCTGGCGTTTTCTTTTTGGTTTTTGATGTCGTCAGAAGAACCAAACCAGCTGTTTTCACAAAAGGTGAAAGTGGCTTTACGTGCTGTGGGTCATCAACTGTTATTGGCACATGGCGACTCTACATCCTTGGTCATGCCTGTTACATCCTTAACCGAAAACACCTACCAACTTTCTTTTCAAAAACCCTTAAGTTTGGATCCAAGCGCTTTGGTAGTTGTTATCGATTCGGTATTTCAAAAAGCAGAATTGCCTAAAGATTATTTGGTGGAAACGCTTGCCTGTGAAGCCCAGGAGGTAGCTTACAGTTATCAGATAGTCAATCAAGTGGAAAATAATATTGTGCCTTGTGCAGGCAGGATCCTTCCGGAAAACTGTTATGCCATTCATTTAAGTTTTAAGCCTTTAGGTACAAAATTCATAAACAAAGAATATATTTCTTATGCTTTAATGCTATGTGGTTTTGTTTTGTTGTTACTGGGTTTTAAACAGAAAACGCAAGATGAAAAGTCTAAGGCCTTGGATACTCCTGCTTTTGAAACCATAGGCAGTTTCCGGTTTTATCCGGAACAAAATAAATTGGTGAAACAGGCTGAAGAAATCAGTCTTTCCAAAAAAGAATGTGAGCTTCTGGAAATTTTTGTGGCTAAACCCAACCAAGTCATTAAACGTGACGAACTCACTAAAAAAGTGTGGGAAGACCATGGTGTCATTGTAGGTAGGAGTTTGGATACGTACATTTCTAAATTACGTAAAAAACTGGAAGCAGATAGCTCTATTAAAATCACCAATGTTCATGGCGTGGG
>NZ_CAXATZ010000048.1:0-17910 GCF_963971605.1 uncultured Xanthomarina sp. | reverse complement strand
CAAAAGGTTACTTTGGACGTCGTAAAAACGTTTGGACAGTAGCAAAAAATGCGGTTGACAAAGCGATGTTATATTCGTATAGAGACCGTAGAAACAAAAAAAGAACATTCCGTGCCTTATGGATTACGCGTATTAACGCTGGAGCCAGAGAACATGGATTATCTTATTCTCAGTTCATGGGGAAATTAAAAGCTAATGACATTGAATTAAACCGTAAGGTTTTAGCAGATTTAGCTATGAACAACCCTGAAGCTTTTAAAGCTGTAATTGATAAAGTAAAATAAGGCGTTTCGCCTATTGTATAACATATTTCACTTATAAAAAATCCGATTCTTTTGAATCGGGTTTTTTTTTATGTCTTTTGTTTCTTTTTACGGGCTGCTGGAAATAAAACATTGTTTAAAATAAGTCTGTATCCTGGTGAAGTAGGATACAAATCCAGTTCGGTTTTTGGGTCGCCAACTTTATGTGTATAATCTTCTGGGTCGTGACCACCATAAAACGTAAAAAACCCTTTTCCTTTTATTCCATGTATGTATTTAGCTTCACCGTTGGTTTTGTTTTCGCCCAAAATCAGCACATTGGATTTTATTTGATCTCTGGTAAATGAGGTTGTTTGTCCCATAAAGCCTTTTACCAACGCTGTATGGTTTTGGCACAACATGGTTGGTATTGGGTCCCATTTTGCAGAAAAATCCATTAAGGTAAAATAATCTGTCATTTTTGGAATCTGTCTTTTTTGGGTCATATCTATGGAAGAAAACTCATATACCAAAGGGTTTCTTTCTAGGGTGAAATCTTTAAAAGCAAAGGTTTTATTATAGTTTATTTTAGATTGGTAATTGGCTTCACTGGCATCTCCATCAAACATAGGCTCGCAAATATCCACTCCTTCTGCAGACAGAGCAATGTCAAAACTATCAGTTGCACTGCACATGGCAAACATAAAGCCTCCTCCTATTACGTAGTCCCTTATTTTTAAAGAAACAGCCAATTTTTCTTCAGATACTTTTGCAAAACCCAATTTAGCTGCCAAAGCTTCGGCTTCTTTCTTTTCATCTATATACCAAGCTGCAGTTCTATAATTTGCATAAAATTTGCCATATTGTCCTGTAAAATCTTCGTGATGTAAATGTAACCAATCGTATAAAAGCAGAGCATCATTTAGCACTTCTTCATCGTAAACGGTTTCATAGGGAATTTCAGCATAGGTTAAGACCATGGTTACAGCATCATCCCAAGGTAGTTTTCCTTTAGGTGTATAAACAGCAATTTTAGGTGCTTTTTCCAAAACCACAGCTTCCATATTTTTACTTGGGCTGCTTATTTCCTCTAAAATGGATTCGGCTTTGGCATTGGATAGAGTTTCAAACGAAACACCTCGAATCTGGCATTCACGTTTAATTTCCTCTGAATCTGGAAGCAAGAAGGAGCCGCCTCTATAGTTTAACAACCATTTTACCTTCATTTGCTTTTCCAAAGTCCAATAGGTAATTCCGTAAGCCTTTAAATGGTTTTTCTGGCTCTCGGCATCCATGGGAATAAGGATGTAAGATGCAAAGGATTTTACGGAGAACAATAAAACAACTATAAATATTAACTTTTTCACAGTTGAAATATACTTAAAAATAGTTCTTTAAAATGGGTTTTAAATAATTTTTAACCAAAAACCAAGCTATTTACTATTTCCTGAAAGAATATCGGACAAGACTTTGGTTTCAGGAAACTGGTCTAAAATAATTTTAATGAACACAGTAATGGGAATGGCCATAATTAAACCCGGAACACCCCAAATAAAACCCCAGAGCATGAGCATGACCAAAACAGTAATTACGTTTAAAGAAAATGATTTTCCCATAAAAATAGGTTCCAAAATGGATCCAAACAAGACTTGGACTCCTGTAATGGAAAGGATGAAAAAGAACAGGGTACTTGTTGGGTCCAACTCTATAAAAGCAAAAATAGACAACAAGATAACGGTTATGATGGAACCTACCATTTGCACAAAATTGATAATAAACGCAAAAAGTCCCCAAAAAATCGGGAAGCTCACATCAAAAAACACACAGGCCAAACCTGTTCCTATACCTGTTGCCAAACTAATAAAAAACTTAACCTTAATGAATTTAATCAGATCTTTTTCAATTTTAAAAAAGGTTTTAAGTGAGGTGTGTCTTTGTTTTAAAATAGTACTGTTCAATACCTTTTGAATGTTAATGGACTCTGCAAGCCATAAAACCACAAAAAAAGTGGTCATAAGTAACATGGTAAGTGTACGTTGAATAAAATTGATACTATCCCCTATGTTATCTTTAGCAATAAATTGCTTTAGAACGCTTTCCTTATCGTCCAATTTAAAACCAAAGGTCTCTTGTGCCAATAGGAATAAGTTGTCAAATTTTTCTTCAGCTTTAGAAAAGAACTCGGTATCAGAATTTAAAATTTCACGACTTGAGATTTGAATGAGTTCTACACCAATTTTCATTCCAGCAGCTATAATTAAAACCACAATAAGTATGCTAATAGGTTTTGGGATGTTTTTTTTGCCCAACCAACGCATAATTGGTAAAAACAGCAAGGCAATAAACATTGAAAACACCAATGGAATAAATATAAATGAGAGGATTTTTAACAAGTAAAAAATTAACGGGACAACAATTACTAGCAATAATATGTTTGTGGTTCTTAATTTATCCATAAGATTTAGGCTCTAAAGAAACTTGGGTTGTTAAAATGGTACGTCGTTGTCTTCCTCAGGAGCATCAAACGCATCATTTGCTGATGGAAATGTATCTGGTGAAAACGTATTATCGTTGGCTGCTGCATTCATTTTAGAATGAAATTCCTGACCAAAGGGTGTATCAAAATCATCTAAATTGTCAAATTTCCCTAAATGACCAATAAACTTTAAACGGATGTTATCCAAGCCTCCATTTCTGTGTTTGGCTATAATAAACTCTGCCTGCCCTTCAGTAGGAGTGCGCTCTTCATCATCCCATTCGTCTATTTTATAATATTCAGGTCTATAAATAAAGGATACAATATCTGCATCTTGTTCAATGGCTCCAGATTCACGTAAATCTGAAAGTAAAGGCCTTTTACTGCCACCACGAGTTTCTACAGCACGGGATAATTGCGATAAGGCAATAACCGGTACACTCAATTCCTTTGCAAGGGCTTTTAAGTTTCTGGAAATGGTTGAGATTTCCTGCTCTCTGTTTCCTCCTTTTTGGCTTCCTCCAGCTGTCATTAATTGCAAATAATCTATAATTATCAATTTTATACCATGTTGTGAGGCCAGACGTCTTGCTTTTGCCCTTAAATCGAATATGGAAAGCGATGGAGTATCATCAATGAACAAAGGCGCTTTTTCAAGGCTTTTAACCTTAACATTTAACTGTTCCCATTCGTGTTTTTCTAGTTTTCCAGTTCTTAGTTTTTCTGAAGACAAACCTGTTTCACTGGAAATTAAACGCATGATCAATTGTACAGATGCCATCTCCAAAGAAAAGAAAGCCACAGGAATACTTTGATTTACCGCAATGTTTCTTGCCATGGACAAGGTTAAAGCTGTTTTACCCATACCAGGTCTGGCAGCAACAATAATTAAATCGCTTTCTTGCCAGCCAGAGGTTAACTTATCCAATTTAGTAAAACCGGAAGGGATACCACTTAAACCTTCTTTATTTGAAATTTCTTCAATTTTCTTTTTAGCCTGTATTACCAATTCCTGGGCCGTTTCACTTGATTTTTTTATGTTTCCTTGAGTGACTTCGTATAATTTTGATTCTGCACGATCCAACAAGTCAAAGACATCTTGTGTTTCATCGTAAGAATCCTCAATAATTTCACTGGAAATTTTAATCAAGCTTCGCTGAATGTATTTTTGTAAAATAATACGTGCATGAAACTCGATATGTGCTGAAGACGACACTTTTTGGGTTAAGGAAATGAGGTAGAAATCACCACCAACCAAATCCAATTTTGAATTTTTCTTTAATTGGCTGGAAACGGTTAATAAGTCGACAGGTTCACTGTTTTCGAACAACTGAAAAACAGCTTCAAAAATGTGCTGATGCGCTTCTTTGTAAAAAGCTTCAGGGCTTAGAATGTCAATCACTTCATCGACACCTTTTTTATCAATCATCATGGCGCCTAGCACAACTTCCTCTAAATCAATAGCTTGAGGAGGTATTTTACCACGTTCTAGATTAATAATCGTGCTTTTATCTACTTGATATCCTTTTATTTGGTTTGGTTGTTTCATGTTTACGAAAGTAGCTAAATTGAAAAGATAAACGATGTGTAAATCTATCTTGATTGTCCACCATAAGTTAACAATTTAACTGTTAATAACTTAAAAATATTGTTAATAAGCATAAAAAAATCTGAAATAAGACATTTCAGATTTATGTTTCATAGGTTTTAAAAGAACTAGCCTTTAAAAACGCCCATATCCATATATTTTTCCATGCGTTTTTTTACTAAATCTTTTGGTGATAAGTTTTTTAATTCGTCATAAGATTTAAGGATGGCACTTTTTACTGCCAAATATGTTTTTTCCCTATCGCTATGTGCTCCACCTATTGGTTCTTTAATAATATCATCTATTACCTTAATGCTTTTACTGTCTTTGGCTGTAAGTTTTAGGGCTTCGGCAGCTTGTTCTTTATATTCCCAACTTCTCCAAAGGATAGACGAACAGTTTTCGGGTGAAATAACAGAAAACCAAGCATTTTCAAGCATAAGAAACTTATCTCCTACTCCTATTCCCAAAGCTCCTCCAGAGGCACCTTCGCCTATAACGATACAGATTACAGGCACTTTTAATCTGGACATTTCCAGTATGTTTCTGGCAATGGCCTCACCTTGTCCACGTTCTTCAGCTTCCAATCCTGGATAAGCACCTGGAGTGTCTATAAAAGTAACTACAGGTATGCCAAATTTTTCAGCTGATTTCATTAAACGGAGGGCTTTTCTGTATCCTTCTGGGTTTGCCATCCCAAAGTTTCTATATTGTCTTGTTTTAGTGTTATACCCTTTTTGCTGTCCAATAAACATAAAGCTTTGGTCGCCAATTTTACCAAGACCACCAATCATGGCTTTGTCGTCTTTTACATTTCTGTCTCCATGTAGTTCCAGAAACGAATCTCCACATAAGGCTTTAATATAGTCTAAGGTATAAGGTCTGTTTGGGTGTCTGGATAATTGAACACGTTGCCAAGGCGTCAAGTTTTTATATATATCCTTTTTGGTGGCAATAAGTTTTTTTTCTATTTGTTTACAGGTTTCGGTTACATCTACTTCGCTTTCCTGACCTATAACCTGGCATTTTTGTAATTGTTCCTCTAGTTCTTTAATAGGAAGTTCAAAATCTAAATATTCCATTGGAAATTGTAGTTTGTTTTAATTAGCACACAAAATTACATATTTTATTTTGTTTTAATTTTAGAATTAAAACGAAATACACGTTAAATTTAATCAATTGCTTTTAATTGTGCGTATCTATCTAAGGATAAAAAAGTTACTTATTGGTTATTTGGGAAGCTTTTTTGCTTTTCTGCGTTTTCTTTGTTTTAAAAACCCATTGAGCATTACCACACTTATAATTATAAAAGCTCCAACATAAAACGAAGTACTCATCACTTCGTTTTCAGGAAAAAACAAAAGGGCCAGGATGATTCCATAAACTGGTTCCAAGTTATAAGTTAAAACCACTGTATAAGGGCTTAGGTACCTCATAACATACACAGAGGCAATAAAAGCGTAGGCAGTACAAACAGATGCCAAAATAAACAAATAGCCAAAATCTGAAGTGCTTAAATTAAAGAATTCCTTTGAAAACCCTTCCCCAAAAAGAAGCATGAAAATGCTGATAAATAAAACGCCACTAATAAACTCGTAAACAGAAATAACAGTTGCAGTATGTTTTTCCAAAAATTTTCCATTCAATACGGCAAAAGTGGATGATAAAAACGCTGAAACAATACCAAGAACAATTCCATTTATATATTTAAATTCACTGTTGGTTATAATGGCAACACCAACAATAATGAGGAGCCCAAAAATAATTTCGTACCCAATAATTTTTCGTTTATAGATAAGGGGCTCCAATAAGGAGGCAAAAAAAGCTCCAGTTGAAAACATGGCCAAGGTAATGGAAATGTTTGACACCTTTATGGACTCAAAAAACGTGATCCAGTGTAAAGCAATAATTATACCTGCAAAAGATAATTTTAAAAGGGATTTGGGTGGGATTTTTATGTTTATTTTGGCAAAATAAACATACACAAACATAAGCACAGTTGCCATTAACATTCTATACCATACCAGTGAGACTGCATTAATGGTAATAAGTTCGCCTAAAACAGCCGTAAAGCCTGCAATAAAAACCAGAAGATGTAAATGCAGGTAATTTTTTAAACTATCGTTTTGCATTGTACAGAAGATAAGCAGCCAACACTCCAAAAATTGCATTTGGGAACCATACTGCAACCAATGGGGAAAAGTCTGACTGTGAGGCAAGAACTCCAAATATTTTATCGAAAAACACAAAAACCATGGCAATACAAATACCAAAAGCCAAGTTTACTCCCATCCCTCCACGACGTTTTATGGAGGAAACAGCAACAGCTATAATGGTTAAAATAAATACAGAAACGGGCAAACTCCATTTCCTGTATTTTACCAATTTATATCTATTGATGTATGAAGAACCTCTTTGTTCTTCTTTTTTGATAAATTTATTCAACTCTCCATATGGTAGAGTTTCAGCAATGTAAATAACAGGCGTTAAATCTTCCAAATCAAAAGAAAAAATGGTGTCTTTCCGTCTAGAGATTTCTAAAATATCATCTCCTTCACCTATACGTCTTTTAGTATAATTTATAAGTTTATAAATGGAGTCTTTCTCATCGTATTTAATGGTGTTGGCACTTATTTTGTAAGTCATTTTGTCATTTTCAAAATGTTCTAAAGTGAAATCCCTTCCCACTTTTTGTTTCACATCAAAGCTACTTACATAAATATAATCGTTGTCATTAATTTGTCGATACACGTTTTGATTGTCCAGTGCATCGTTCTTGCTTTTAAGGTATTTATAGTTAAAATCGTTAAAACCATTACTGGCATTAGGTGCCAAATACATGCCCAAAACCAAGGCCAGAATGGCCACAATGCTAGCACCAATCATATAAGGTCTTAAAAACCTGGAGAATGAAACGCCAGAACTTAAAAAAGCAATTACCTCTGTATTGTTGGCTAATTTGGAAGTAAACCAAATAACAGATAGGAATAAAAATAAAGGGAACAATAAGTGCGCAAAATATATGGTAAAGTCCAAAAAATAAAGCAATACTTCTCCTAAAGGCACTTCGTTTTCAAGAATTTTACCAATTTTCTCAGCTAAATGAACTGTTATACCAATAGGTATGAACAACAATAACATGATGAAAAATGTAAATAAATAACGTTTTAATATGTACCAGTCAAGTATTTTCAATGTCTGTCTATTGTTGGTGTTTTTAATTTGTTATAATCGCTTATCCATTTGTTTCACCATCATGTCCTTCCAAGTTCTAAAATCTCCTGCTAAGATATGTTTTCTAGCTTCACGAACCAACCACATATAAAATCCTAAGTTATGAATGGTTGCAATTTGGGCTCCCAACCTTTCATTCACACTAAATAGATGACGCAAATAAGCTTTGGTGTAATCTGTATCTACAAAAGTAATACCTAACTCATCCACAGGTGAAAAGTCGGCTTCCCACTTTTTATTTTTAATATTTATGGTACCATGAGCCGTAAATAACATACCATTTCTGGCATTTCTGGTAGGCATGACACAATCGAACATATCCACACCCAAGGCAATATTTTCCAAGATATTGATAGGAGTACCAACTCCCATTAAATATCTGGGTTTATCTTCTGGTAATATAGTGGTTACCACCTCTGTCATGGCATACATTTCTTCGGCAGGTTCTCCAACAGACAAACCTCCTATGGCATTGCCTTCTGCTCCAGCATTTGCTATATATTCGGCCGATTGCATCCTTAGGTCTTTATATGTGCTTCCTTGAACTATTGGAAAAAAGGTTTGACTATAACCGTATTTAAAAGGGGTTTTCTCTAAATGTGTCATACATCTATCCAACCATCTATGGGTCATGTGCATAGACCGTTTGGCATAGTGATAATCGCAAGGGTAAGGCGTGCACTCATCAAAAGCCATGATAATATCTGCTCCTATACTTCTTTGGATCTCCATCACGTTTTCTGGGGTAAATGTGTGGTAACTTCCATCAATATGAGATTTAAACTTCACCCCTTCTTCCTTTATTTTTCTATTGGCAGAGAGTGAGTATACTTGATATCCACCAGAGTCGGTTAAAATATTCCTATCCCAATTCATGAATTTGTGGAGACCTCCTGCTTTTTCAAGGATTTTGGTTTGAGGCCTTAAATACAAGTGGTAGGTATTCCCTAAAATTATATCTGGATTGATATCGTTCTTTAATTCACGTTGATGAACCCCTTTTACAGAGGCCACAGTACCAACTGGCATAAAAATAGGTGTTTCAATTTTGCCATGGTCTGTAGTAATCTCTCCAGCTCTGGCTTTGGATTGGGTGTCTTTTCCTTTTAATTCGAATATCATGTTCTTAGATCATCAGTCGGCAAATATAATTAACATATGCTTTGGAACTTCTTAATAAAATCAAAATTGTTAGCAAATCCACATAATTCGTTAATAAGTGCCTAACAACTCCTTTTGATTACGCGTTTTAAAACTTTATTTTTGCCACTTAAAAATTAACTTTTAAAACATGCCAAACACACAACAATTAAAAGATTTAACAACACAGGTACGTAGAGACATTTTGCGTATGGTGCACAAAGTAAATTCAGGCCATCCTGGAGGTTCATTAGGTTGTGCAGAATTTTTTGTAGCACTATACAGTGAGATTATGGACAGAAAAGACCATTTTGATATGGATGGTATAGGAGAAGACTTGTTCTTCTTATCCAATGGCCACATCTCTCCTGTATATTATAGTGTTTTAGCCAGGTCTGGCTATTTTCCTGTAAACGAATTAAACACCTTTCGTTTAATCAATTCCCGTTTGCAAGGTCACCCAACCACACATGAAAACTTACCTGGCGTACGTATAGCCTCTGGATCTTTAGGTCAAGGCATGTCTGTAGCTTTAGGAGCTGCACAAACCAAAAAATTAAACAAAGATTCGCATTTAATTTACAGTCTTCATGGCGATGGTGAATTGCAAGAAGGGCAAAACTGGGAAGCCATTATGTATGCTGCCGGAAACAAGGTTGACAATATTATAGCCACAGTAGATTTAAACGGACAGCAAATTGACGGCTCCACAGACGATGTGTTGCCTATGGGAAGCCTTAAAACTAAATTTGAAGCGTTTGGTTGGACCGTTGTGGAAATTAATGAAGGGAATGACATTGAAGCCATCTTAAAAGGCATGGCTGAGGCAAAATCCAAAACTGGTCAAGGTAAACCTGTTTGCGTTTTATTAAAAACAGTAATGGGCAATGGTGTTGATTTTATGATGCACACACATGCTTGGCATGGAAAAGCTCCAAACGATGAACAATTAGCAAGAGGATTGGAACAAAATCCTGAAACACTAGGAGATTATTAACCCTTTCACGAATTACGATTTTTAGACTTATGAAAGCCCATAATGGGCATTTGACAAATAATGGCTTACCCACCAAAACAATTAAATAACTGAACCACAGGTTCTTGACAAAATCTAAATAGATGAAGATATATACAAATACAGGAAATAAAGATACACGCTCAGGTTTTGGAGCAGGATTAACAGAACTTGGAAAAACCAATGAAAATGTGGTAGCACTCTGTGCCGATTTAATTGGTTCCTTGAAAATGGACGATTTTAAAGCAAATCATCCAGAACGGTTTTTTCAAGTAGGAATTGCTGAAGCCAACATGATTGGTTTGGCTGCCGGTATGACCATTGGTGGAAAAATACCATTCACAGGAACATTTGCCAACTTTTCCACAGGTCGCGTTTACGATCAAATTCGCCAAAGTGTAGCCTATTCTGATAAAAATGTAAAAATATGTGCCTCGCATGCAGGATTGACTTTAGGTGAAGATGGTGCCACACATCAAATACTGGAAGATATTGGCTTAATGAAAATGTTGCCAGGCATGACAGTTATCAACCCTTGCGATTACAACCAGACCAAAGCTGCCACTATAGCCATAGCTAAACATCATGGACCTGTTTACTTGCGTTTTGGGAGACCAAAAGTAGCAAATTTCACTCCAGAAGAGCAAACGTTTGAAATTGGCAAAGCACTTCATTTAATTGATGGAACAGATGTTACCATTGTTGCTACTGGCCATCTGGTTTGGGAAGCACTTGAGGCTGCCAAAGTATTGAATGCCGAAGGGATTTCTGCAGAGGTTATAAACATTCACACCATAAAACCATTGGATGACGAAGCTATTATTAAATCGGTTTCCAAAACCGGTTGCATTGTTACTGCTGAAGAACACAACTTTCTTGGAGGCCTGGGAGAAAGTGTTGCCAGGGTTTTAGCAACCAACAAACCTACACCACAGGAATTTGTAGCCACTAATGACACTTTTGGCGAATCTGGCACTCCAGAGCAATTAATGGAAAAATATGGCTTAAACAGTGATGCCATTGTTAAAGCAGCCCAAACTGTTATAAAAAGAAAATAATTGCCTATTTGTTTCGTTTTATTTCTAAGAACTTTAAAAACGAGACTCATGAAACATGCAATTTATATTGGTTTAGTATGTGTACTTTTTACCACGTTTTCTTATGCCCAAAACAAATCTGGTTTTGGTTTTAAAGGTGGTATTAATTACAATGCCAATGGTGATTATTTTGAATCCATAGGTAGTAATGCTGAAAACCCAGATAGGAACATAGGATACCATTTTGGTATCTTTGGAAAATTTGGTGGTAAAATTTTTGCCAAACCGGAATTGGTTTATACAAACACCAGTAGCGACTATAGTGATGGTAGTTTTAAAATGCAAAAACTGGATGCACCTCTTTTGGTTGGTATTAGGTTTCTAAAAATGTTCAATGCATTTGCAGGACCTTCATTTCAATACATTTTAGACACCGAATTTGAAGGAATTGACATAAAGGATGTAGAAAACGACCTTACTGTTGGTTTAAATTTTGGCTTGGGTGTAAGTTTTAACAGGATTGGTATTGATTTAAGATACGAAAGAGGCTTTAGCGAAAACGAGGCCACATTTATTGACAACCATTCTGGTTTGGGTGTAAGTAGAATAGACACAAGACCAGATCAATTGATTTTAAGTTTATCATTTATTTTATAAATAAATACAAAAAAGCCACTTTTAACAAAGTGGCTTTTTTGTTTATGGATGTCTGTAAGTTTAAAACACACTACTGTCCAAATAATCCGGAATGCCGTCATTGTTAGAGTCTGTAATAATAACTGTGTTTAATGTAAACGTACCATCGTTATTGTCTTCTATACTGTATAACAATTCCCCAGGAACTGCATAGGCATCGTAATAAGCTTGAGCAGCAGCATTGGTGGTAAAAGGCTGCATATTTTCATCTTCAGTGTAGGCTGTTCTTTCCACTTCATCTTTGGTTAAAGTTCCATCACCATCATCATCCACGTCCACGAAATTGGCTAAACCATCACCATCGGTATCATCATTAAAATAATCTTTATCTCCATCAAGGTTTTCCAAATATGAAAACACTCCGTCGGAATCGTGATCCAACAGGGTTCGTTTTTCAGCATTGAAAATAAATATTAAATTGGAATAAGCTGGAACTGTAGCTTGAGTTTGTGAGAAATAGCCCAATCCAGAAGGCACAAACACGGCTCCAATACCATGGTTGTGATTTGTTATGGTTCCATCTCCGTTTTCGGTATATGCTTGTCTTGCTTTAAACTCAATGATACCCTCTCTAAAACCATCAACAACACCTCTAATATTTCCTACTGCTGTCAAATCAAAAGGAATAGCAGAAACAGCACTATCAAACAGTGTGCTATCCATTAAAAATCCTTGGTAATTAGCAAACACACGATCAATGCCATGAATCTCACCACCCATACCTTCCCTTACTACCAGGTAATAAAGTTTGTAAACAATACCTTCAGAATCGGTGACTTCTTTGAATTTCAATTCATCGCCCAACATCTCCATTAACGACGTTTTATCGCTATTGGCACCTGCAATGGTATCAAAAACAATCTCAAAAGTATCATTAGGTGTCACGTTATAAGGCATCACACTTAAATCGCTATAAGCTGGATTTTGTTGAAACTCTTCGTAATTGTAAAAGTGCGTTTCCAGGTATTCTTCAATCTCGGCTATATTTTCGTCATATACTTCCTGTCTGTCCCTAACCGGAACCACATAAGGCTCATCATTATCATCATCCTTTTTACAGGATAAAACTACCAAGCCTAAACAGAAAATAGCAGTTGCTACATTTTTAATTTTCATTATTGCTTCTTTTTTGAGGTGCAAGATACAATTTATTAATAATTTTGCACAAGAACATTAACGTAGATTTTCAATAAAAGTTATGCGAATTGACAAGTATTTATGGTGTGTGAGATATTATAAAACAAGGAGTCTTGCTACTACTGCATGTAAAAAAGGACATGTTAGGGTTAATGGTGACCAAGTGAAACCTAGCCGCGATGTTTATCCTACAGATGAAGTGCAATTAAGAAAAGACCAAATAAATTACACATTTACAATAAACGATTTGCCTCCAAATAGGGTTGGTGCCAAACTGGTAGACATTTACCGAACTGACACCACACCAAAGGAAGCCTTTGAGGCGCAAGAACTTTTAAAATATTCCAAAGATTATTACAGAAAAAAAGGAACTGGCAGGCCAACCAAAAAAGACCGAAGGGATATTGACGATTATCAAGATGAAATTGAGTAACAAAAACAACTCAAGTTTTAATTTAGTATTTTATCTTTGAACAAATAACCATACAAGATGACTTTAACTAAAAACATCATATTAAATCACGAGGAGATCAATCATAAAATTAAACGAATCGCGTATCAGATTTATGAAAACAACGTTAATGAAACTGAAGTTATTTTGGCTGGGATTGACAGTAATGGTTATATACTTGCCAAAAAACTGAAATTGGTTTTAAATAAAATTTCCCCAATTGCTCCTGTATTATGTAAGGTTGAGATTGACAAAAAAAACCCTAGAAACAGCATTAAAACATCTTTAAAACCTGAAGACTACCAAAACAAATCTGTGGTTTTAATTGATGATGTCCTAAACTCCGGAACCACTTTGATATATGGCGTAAAACATTTTCTCGAGGTGCCTTTAAAGCAATTTAAAACAGCTGTACTTGTTAACAGAAATCATAAAAAGTATCCTGTTAAAGCAGATTTTAAAGGTATTTCTTTGTCCACCTCTTTAAATGAGCACATTGATGTTGTTTTAGAAGGAAAAGCGTTTAAAGCCTATTTAAAATAATTTTGTAATAATGGACTCGACAACCTCTTCTTTAGGTTTGTTAGCGTCCATTTTAAAGTGAGCTTGATTGTAAAATGGTAAGCGTTCAAACAAATGTTTTCCTACAAATTCCAACATATCGGTTTCATTGGACACATATTTTACAAGTGGCCTGTTTTCTTTGTCGCTCATAAGTCTTTTTGCCAATTCACTCACGGGAACATTTAAAAAGAAGGTTGTTATTTCTTTATTGTTTTTAAGTAATTCCAAATTATTGGTAAAACAAGGAGTGCCGCCACCCAAAGATAAAACCAGATTGTTTTTGGATGAAATCAATGCTTGTAAATAGCTGTTTTCAATTTTTCTGAAAAAAATTTCACCTTTTTCTAAAAAAATTTTTTCAATGGATTTACCCTCATTTTTTTCAATGAAATCATCTAAATCCAGATAATCCATTTTTAAAACTTTGGCTAATTCTCTGCCTATTAATGACTTCCCTGAAGCCATATATCCCAATAAAACTATTTTCATTCTGGTTCTAAATTTACAACTTAATATCTGTACAAAGTAACAAAACAAAAAAACAAAAATAATCTTAGAAAAAGGTTTGGAATATTGATTAAACGTTTTATATTTGCACCCTCAATAAAGAAACACAAAATGACCTGGTAGCTCAGTTGGTAGAGCATCTCCCTTTTAAGGAGAGGGTCCTGGGTTCGAGCCCCAGCCCGGTCACAAAAAAAGTTAAGCATTTTGCTTAACTTTTTTTATTTTTACACTAATAAATAAAAGCGCACGTGGCGGAATTGGTAGACGCGCTAGCTTGAGGGGCTAGTATTCGCTTAGAATGTGGAAGTTCGAATCTTCTCGTGCGCACTTTTAGTCTTTCAGTAAGTCATCCAATTGACTTCTTACTCCATCGCTATTCCAGTTTGCAGCTCCCGTTTTGTCTATTACAATGAAACCTTTTTTATCTATCACGTATGTCCTTGGAATGGCACTGGCATCAAAAGGTTTAGGATAAGCTGTTTTTGGAGTATGCACCTTAAAACCATAATTGTTTTTTGTTATGAAATTTGAAATGGTTTCTTGACTTTCGTTTGAAACGAACAAAAAAACCACTTTGTCTTTGTAAGATTCATATAGCGCATCCAAACTTGGCATTTCGGCAATACATGGTGGGCACCAAGTAGCCCAAAAATTAATTAGCACTACTTTTCCTTGAGCTTCATTAAAATTATAAACGTCTCCAGTATCGCTTATCAATTCCCAATTGTAATGTGCCACTTGTTCCCGTTTATCTTCAGCTACCGTTGAAGGACCAATCAAAGCCAATCCCTTGTGTAAAAACACTTGTATGGGTTGTCGGGTTTGAGGGATGATCAATAGTAAAATCACTATTAAAAAAATAATATTGCTGGTATTTAATTTAGGCTTTTTCATCAGCTATAAAAGACGTTGTTTAATTGATTAACTTACACAAACCAAAAACTCCTGAATTGCTTCAGGAGTTTTAATGGTTTTAATGGTTTATTTAGGATGCGTTTTGCTTTTTTATCAAGTTTAATGCAGACCCTTCGTTGTACCAATCAATTTGGGCTTGATTGTAGGTGTGATTAGCCTTTATAACGTCTTTAGAGCCATCTTTGTGCACAAACTCTATGGTTAGGGGTTTGTCTGGCGCAAACTCGTTTAAATCAAGGAAATTAATGGTATCATCCTCTTGTATTAAATCATAATCGCTTTCATTTGCAAAAGTTAAACCTAACATCCCTTGTTTTTTAAGGTTTGTTTCATGGATACGTGCAAACGATTTTACCAATACTGCTGCAACACCCAAATGTCTTGGTTCCATTGCTGCATGTTCTCTGGAAGATCCTTCGCCATAGTTATGGTCCCCAACAACAATAGTGTAAATTCCTTTAGCTTTGTATTGTCTAGCCACATCTGGAACACCCTCGTAATCACCTGTCAATTGATTTTTAACAAAATTTGTTTTTTTGTTGAATGCATTTACAGCTCCAATTAACATATTATTTGAGATATTGTCCAAGTGACCTCTAAAACGCAACCATGGACCAGCCATACTAATATGGTCTGTAGTACATTTACCAAAGGCTTTGATCAACAATTTTGCTCCTTTTATTTCATTTCCAATTGGCTCGAATGGCGTTAGCAATTGCAAACGTTCTGAAGTAGGACTTACAGTGACTTCTACACCGCTTCCATCTTTTAAAGGCTCTACATAACCAGCATCTTCAACATCGAATCCTAAAGGAGGTAATTCAATCCCTTTAGGCTCGTCCAGTTTCACTTCCTGGCCATCTTCATTGATTAAAGTATCGTTCATTGGATCAAAATCCAAACGTCCAGCTATGGCAATAGCTGCAACCATTTCTGGTGAACCTACAAAGGCATGTGTGTTGGGGTTTCCATCTGCACGTTTAGAAAAGTTTCTGTTGAAGGAATGTACAATGGTATTTTTTTCATCGCCTTTTAAATCGCTTCTGTCCCATTGTCCAATACATGGGCCACAAGCATTGGTAAAGATAGTTGCATCTAAATCTTCAAATATTTTTAAAATCCCATCACGTTCGGCAGTGTAACGGATTTGCTCAGAGCCAGGATTAATACCAAAATCTGATTTTGCTTTAATTTTTTTATCTACAGCTTGTTTTGCAATAGAAGCAGCACGTGTTAAATCTTCATACGAAGAGTTTGTACAAGACCCTATAAGTCCCCAATCCACTTTTATTGGCCAATCATTTTTTCTTGCCTTTTCACCAAGCTCTCCAACTGGAGTTGCCAAATCTGGCGTAAAAGGGCCATTTAAATGAGGACGCAAGGTATCCAAATCAATTTCAATCACTTGATCAAAATACGTTTCAGGGTTTGCGTAAACTTCATCATCTCCTGTTAAATATTCACGTATTTTATTGGCTTCATCGGCAATTTCGTTTCTATCTGTAGCTCTTAAATAACGCTCCATAGAATCATCGTAACCAAAAGTAGACGTTGTTGCACCAATTTCTGCTCCCATGTTACAGATGGTTCCTTTTCCTGTACAGGATAAGTTTTTGGCTCCAGGACCAAAATATTCCACAATGGCGCCTGTACCACCTTTCACCGTTAAAATACCTGCTACTTTAAGGATCACATCTTTAGCGGATGTCCATCCGTTTAAACTACCGGTTAATTTAACACCTATAAGTTTTGGAAATTTCAATTCCCAAGCCATACCTGCCATAACATCTACGGCATCTGCGCCACCTACTCCTATGGCAACCATTCCTAAACCACCTGCGTTAACAGTATGCGAATCTGTACCAATCATCATTCCTCCAGGGAAAGCGTAGTTTTCTAATACTACTTGGTGAATAATACCAGCTCCTGGTTTCCAGAACCCAATGCCATACTTATTGGATACAGATGCTAAAAAATCGAACACTTCGCTGCTTGTTTGATTGGCACGCAACAAATCTGGTGCAGCTCCTTGCTTGGCTTGAATCAAGTGATCGCAATGCACTGTTGTAGGCACAGCAACTTTAGATTTACCAGCTTGCATAAATTGCAATAAAGCCATTTGTGCTGTAGCATCTTGGCAGGCAATTCTATCTGGTGCAAAATCTACATAATCTTTACCTCTAACAAAAGCTTTAGTAGGTATGCCATCCCAAAGATGGGCATATAAAATCTTTTCAGAAAGTGTTAATGGTTTTCCAACAATTTTACGTGCAGTATCTACACGTTCTGCCATTGTGGAATACACTTTTTTTATCATGTCTATATCAAATGCCATAAGTTGTATTTAAAGGGTTGTTAATTAGATTTATTTGTTCCTAAAAGGATTGGATTGCAAAATTACAAATTTTAAAGGAGATTTAAAAATATGTAACAAAATGAAGAAAAAACTGAATATAATTCAAAAAATGTTCTTTTTTTGATTAATATTTTAAGTTTTTCATAATTTATCATTGCTTAAAATAATAAATTAACAAAATGTAAATTTTTGTTTGAAGACAAATAAAAATGAATTCTTTAAAAATTCAGCTTAAAAAAACTGTATTAAAATAAGCTTTTAATGATTTGCTCTTCTGAAATACCTTCGGCTTCGGCTTTGTAGTTTTTTATGATTCGATGTCTTAAAATACTTTCGGCAACAGCTTGAACATTTTCAATATCTGGGGAAAATTTACCATGTATGGCAGCATGTGTTTTGGCTGCAAGTATTAAATTTTGGGAGGCTCTTGGACCTGCTCCCCAATCTATGTAAGTTTTAACCAACTCTGAAGGAGAAGCTCCATTTGGCCTGGTTTTAGCAACCATTTTCACCGCATATTCAATAACGTTGTCTGCCACTGGCATACGTCTT
>NZ_CAXATZ010000047.1:0-18135 GCF_963971605.1 uncultured Xanthomarina sp. | reverse complement strand
ATTGAAAAATATCAAATAGACACTGCCAAAACAGATTCCATACTATTATATACAGAAGGAAAAGGAATTGTTTACAAATCTACAGCAGCTCTTAAAATAGCCGGAAAATTAGGCTTTCCCAGAAACTTATTGCAAGTCTTTTTGGTCATTCCTCCCATAATTAGAAATTGGATTTACGATTATGTAGCCAAAAACCGTTACAAATGGTTTGGCAAACAAAACGAATGTATGATTCCTACAGAAAATTTAAAAGCTAGATTTTTAAATTAGTTCAAAATTTATAATTCAATTAAACTCTCTATAATTATAAGTGTTAAATAACCAGCAATAGCGAAGACCAGTTATCATATGAACGGAATTGGTTGCGGTAGTTATGTCTCTAATTGAAGATCCACAAGATGTGACAAAAATTACACAGGAATACACCAAAAAGAGTCATAATACTTACATGAGAAAAAAATTTAAAGTTTAATTTATTAACTAAAAA
Source organism: uncultured Xanthomarina sp. (assembly GCF_963971605.1). Lineage (NCBI taxonomy): Bacteria > Pseudomonadati > Bacteroidota > Flavobacteriia > Flavobacteriales > Flavobacteriaceae > Xanthomarina > uncultured Xanthomarina sp. The sequence continues at coordinate 17,648 of NZ_CAXATZ010000047.1, read as the reverse complement.
CAGTCAATATTTTTTTAGAGCAGCTCTATAATATAACATATTTTAACAACAGCAAATTTAAATATTACGATACATTTGCAAATTATTTAAATGCGTTAAGATGCCTACTGCCAAATACTACATTTCGGTTATTTCTGCCTTTACCATTTGGGGCTTTTTCAGTGTTGTGTTAAAATCCCTAGATGATTTTACAGCTTTCGATATTTTAAGTTATCGTTCTCTATTGTCTGCTGCCATCATGATGGTTATCACATTATTTTTAAGACCTAAAACTTTAAAAAAAAGTAAGGAATTATTTTTCTCGTTTGAAAAAAAAACACAGTATCGAATTATAGGTATAAACATACTTAGTGGTTTCTTTTTGGCTTTAAATTGGTATATTTTTATTTACGTGATGAACAATGTAAGTGTTAGCGCTACTTCTTTGGCCTATTTAATTTGTCCCATCTTAACCATGGTTTTGGCGTATATTATTTTAAAGGAAAAGCTTTTTAAATTACAATGGTTTTCGGTGATATTAAGTTTAATTGCTTGTTTGTTGCTTTCCTTGGGAAATTTCATGGACTTATTTTACAGTATGGTTATTGCATTTTCTTATGCTCTGTATTTAATCTTGCAACGAAAAAACCAGGAAATGGATCGGTTTTTGGTGCTTACTGCCCAAATATTTTTTGCTGTAATTTTATTGTTCCCTTTTTTTATGACATACGATTTCCAAACCGTTAAAACACCATTCTTTTATAAAATGATAGGTTTAATTGCAGTGGTTTTTACAATCATCCCAATGTTTTTAAACATCTACGCTTTAAAAGGGCTACCCTCTTCCATAGTGGGAGTGTTTATTTATTTAAACCCAATCATTAACTTTTTTCTGGCTATTTTCTATTTTAAGGAAGAATTGACACTGCTTCAAGGCCTTAGTTACCTGTTAATTATAGTATCCATCATCATATTCAATATTCCTGCTCTAAAGCATCGTATTCACAGGCGTAGAGCGACACATATTCAATAATGACAATCCATAAAAAAAGGTCTTGAAGTATGTTCAAGACCTTTTTTGTAAACTTAACAACTAACCAAAAAATTAAAATAAAACTATGAATATGTATATAAATATATATTAACACATTTATTTTGACACTGTAAACATACCAAGATTTTTAAAAAGCTTCATGATAAACTCGACGAACGGATAGAAATAATTGTTTTATTTTAAAAACATGCAAAAATCATCCATAAAATACATAAGTGTTTGATAATTAAGCTTAAAAAAGGTTTTTTTTAAAAGGCTTACTTTAAACTATTTAAGATAAAGTCTAAATCTTTATTGAAAGCATCTTTCAACAAATACGCATCTGTATAATATTTTGAAGTATTTGCAAGACCCATGTCCTGCAATTTATAGATGGCATCCTTATATTCCAAAGAAGATTTCCCAGTAAGAATAACATCCAAATCATTGTCCTGCTTGGCATATTGATACACTTTTTGCAAACCAGATAAGTACAGATGGTCTTTGGTAAATCCTCCACCTCTATGCACACGAAGGGTTATGGCAAAAGCCTTGTCTTTTTCAAGCTTGTATTGATTGTACAACAAGTCGAAAGTGTCCGAAAAGCTATAGCCTTTTATCAAACTATCCACAGCTATCACACGATAAGACAATTCCTTTAACCTGTTTAAGGTTAAACAACCAGACATGTATTCGGAATATACTGCAAGGCCTTCTTGGGTTTCCACATTATTGGGAAATCCATTGGAAAAAATCTGTAATGGCTGGTTTACAGCATTAAAGGTGGTTACCATATGTACTCCTATTTCATGGTTTGCCAATACTTGAAGCTGGTTTTTACTGAATTTATGGTTCTTTCTTAAAAGTAAGGTTTGTGCATTGTTTTGAACCATTGCTGCAGCCGAAATATTGGTGGATAACTTAATGTGGAACTTAAAATCGTAACGCTTGGAGAATGCTTCAAAATATGCAACAGCTTCCTGTGCTGTGTATAAGGGCTGCATGTCTTGAGAAAAATCAGCATCTTCAAACCTTAAAATAAATTTGGCATTATCTAAATCCTTTTCAGTTGGTGTCCCAAAACTTTTTAAGCTATTGAAATAAAATTTACGACCTTGGTTAATGGTTTCTATGCACTCTATCAACCCAGAATATTCGTAAATAATATCTTCATACAACAGTCTGATTTGTTCCTCTTGAATACGCTCCAATCTTTGGGAATAAAACAAACGATGCAATTTAAACCCATTGAATTTTATTTTTGGATACTTGAACTGTGGTTCATAATTAAATTTTGAAGCATAAAATTGCTTTTTCTCACTTTCAATATTCAATGGATTGATATAGTTTAGAAGTTCAATTTTTTTAACCAATCGGTTTAAATTGGCATCAATATCAAATAAACTCTGGTGTTTTTCTATTAGTTTTTCTGAAATCATTATCTAGAATACATGTTGTAAAATTCCGAAGCATGTTTTGGAAGCCTGTTTTTAAGCGCATCCGAAACTGTAGTGACTACTTCGGGAAATATAATTTGTTGATATTCATCGCAATATATTTTTGCGATTTCTGTTGCCAAAACTAAAGTGTTCGGGAAATTTTTTGTAATGAATTTTAAAAAATAGCCATTGCCTTGAAATGTGTCGTTGATCTTTGAAGTTGATGCAATTTGATTGGGAAACTTAATCTCAGACAAACTTTGTCTCCAAGCCTCAATGGAAGCCTTAAACCTGTTGTTGTCTATATTACTGGTTCCCAAATTCCAGGTTGGCACTTCCCTATCCCAACGTTGCCAATTATAACTGTGCATGTCGTAAACCACACAAACACCGAATTTTTTTTCCAGTTTGTTTGTTAACGCATAAACCACTTTATAAAACGCTAAATGTTTCAGTAAGCTTTTTTGTTTTAAATGGTCAGGCAAGGGTTGTCTCCAAAGTTGTTTTCCCCAAGCTGTTTCAAAAACTGCTTCTTCTGGAGGTCTGTTTAAATCGTATTCAAACCTGGAATCGCAACCAGCAAGAACAATGGGATGGGAAGCAATCATATTCTTGGTTTCAGGGTCTTCCTCATACCACCTATCGTATTCAGAGTGCAAGCAGTTATCCCATAATTCTTTTCTAAATTGATGTCCATCGTGAATGGCTGCACAGACATAAGGCACATAAGCTTCAATTTTTAAGCTAAAGGAATAATCTTTGCAAACAGCATGAAATGCTTCTTCGTTCTCAATGTTTAAAATAATCTGTTCAACCGAAAGCCTTTGCATATATATCAACCGTTTGTTAAACTTCCCCATTCGGTCCAGGAACCATCGTAAACCGATAGATTTTTATATCCTGCTATTTCTGCTCCTAAAGCCAAAACACAGGCTGTAATTCCAGAACCACAAGAAAAAATGAGTTCTCTATTTGTGTCTGCTAGTGGTTGAAACAGCTGTTTTATCGCGTCTTCTGGTTTTAAAAACCCCTTATTGTCCAATAAATTTTCAAAAGGTAAATTAACTGAATTGGGAATAGTGCCACTACGCAGACCTTCTCGTGGTTCTGCTTCCAAACCTTTAAACCTGTTTTCGGAACGCGCATCAATAATCAGGTATTTATTGTCTTGAGCTGCGTTTTTTACATCTTTAAAAAAAACCATATATTTTGGCTGGAGTTTTGCTTCAAAATTCCCAAATTCATTTTTATGGTCTTGTTTGGGTTCCGTTTGAAAACCTGCTTTTTCCCAAGCAGGAAAACCGCCATCCAGAACAGCCACATTGTTGAAACCAAAAGCTTTAAACAACCACCAAACCCTAGCACTGGAATAAATGCCTTTTTCATCATAAACCACAATGCCACTCTGTTTGTTTATCCCTAAGGCTTGAGCTTCGTTTGTAAATTGTTTTTCAGAAGGGAAAGTAGTGGGAAATAGCGCAGATACCTCACTGAATTTATTTTTTAAATCGAAAAATCGGGTTGATGGAATTTGCGTATTGATCGTATTTATGTCATTACCTGTTACTTTTGGAATGGTTGCGTTAAGGATTACAAGATTAGGATGTTTTAAATGGGTTTTAAGCCATTCCACAGAAACAATTGGTGATGTTATTTTTAATTCGGAGTTCATTGGGTCATCTATTAAACTGAAACAGGATTTTCCAACTGCTTTAAGCGTCTTCAACTTTCTTTCTTAAACGTGAGCGTCTGTTAAAAGCTTCTACGTTGTCAAGCACTTTACTTTCTAGAAAATCGATAACTTTCTCTTCAACCTTATATTTGTTTTTATACACTTTATTAATGTAGGTGATACCTCCAGGAGACATCACATTGACCTCTACCAATTTACCTCCAATAACATCTATACCAACAAAATAAAGCCCGTCTTTAACCAATTTAGGGCCTATTTGCTTGCAAAGTGCTTTTTCGGCTTTTGTGAGGCTGTGTTTTTGTACAGAACCACCAGCAGAGACATTGGAACGATGGTCCTCTGAACCAGGAACACGTTTCATGGCGCCAATTGGTTCGCCATTGAGCATTAAAATCCTAACATCACCTTGCTCTGCTCCTTCTATATAGTCTTGAAGAATCACATAATTGGATGTACCATCTGCACTGTTTATGTAAAAATCCAATAGGGAGTTGATATTGCTCATAGCCGATTTTTCAATAAGAATAACACCAGAGCCACCAAAACCGTTCAAGGGCTTGATAATCATTTTATCGGATTTGGATTCTTTTATTTGACGTATTAGGTAGTTTTTGTTTTTAGACACATGCGTATTAGGGATAATGTTACTATGTGCATCGCCAAAAGCAGCTGTGTAAAGTTTGTTGTTGGCTTCTCGCATCCCTTCTATAGAATTGATAATAAAAACATCATCTTTAACAGAATCTAAAAAATTGAGCATGATTGGGTCTAACGGAGGGTTGGCTCTAAAAAAAATGGTGTCGAAACCAGCCAAAGGCAACATCTCTTCTCTTGTTGTGGCTTTTTTATAAAACGCTTTTAAAGAAGCGGGTACTTTTTCCATACGTCCAATAACGGTACAAAAGGCATTGGTAACACTGTTCCTTATGGTAAGGTTTGCTGGTGTACAAATAGCCACACCATGATTTCTTTTAACACATTCTTTAATTAAAGCCAAACTTGTGTCGTTTTCCGGATCTATGGTATCCCAAGGATACATTAAAAAGCAAATATTCATAATTCTATTAAATGGGTTGGTTTTTTAAAGTTAATGATAAAAGCACAACAATTAAAACAGATTATGAATCTAAATCAAAAGTTTCTGTTGGGTTTTCATGTTCTTTATAGTCCAGCATGTTTTCCCCATCAGCAATAATAGAGCATACAGTTGCATCACCAGTTACATTTACAACAGTTCTAAACATGTCCAAAATTCTATCTACCGGAAAAATTATGGCTATCCAAGCTGGATTTAAACCAACCGAATCCAATACAATAATAAGCATTACCAAACCAGCACTTGGCACTGCTGCAGAACCAATTGAAGCCAAAGTAGCGGTTAATACCACAGTAACTTGTTGTTCAAGGGTTAAATCTATCATGTGCATTTGTGCCAAGAAAATAACAGCTATTGCCTGATACATACTGGTTCCATCCATATTTACCGTTGCTCCAATAGGCAATACAAAACTGCTTATTTTTTTATTTACGCCTAAATTTTGCTCTACGCATTCCATGGTAACAGGAAGTGTGGCAGCACTACTGGAAGTAGAAAAAGCTAAGGTTTGCGCTGGACTCATCCCTTTAAAAAAGCCTGTATAGGGAATCTTCTTTACAAAGGTTTTTAGGATTATAGGATAAATCACAAAAATCATTAATAACAATCCAAGCAATACCGTTAAAGAATACCAACTGAGCCCTTTAAAAATCTCGACCACTTTGCCTATATCGTCTCCAGCCATTTTACTGACAACACCTGCCAATAAAGCAAAAACAAAAAATGGAGCAGCTTGCATGACTACATCCACCATTTTTAAAAAGACTTCGTTTATCCCATCGACCAAATTCAAAACAGGCTGGGACTTATCTGTAGGTATAAATAGCAAGCAAACACCAAAAAAGATGGCAAAAAAGATAATTTGAAGCATCAAACCGTTATTGGATAAAGAATAGAAAAAATTACTTGGTACTATGTCCACCAAAGGTTGTAAAGGAGTGGTTTCTTTTCGGCTTTTGGCTGTTTCCACTTTGTCTGAAACGGCAGCTTCTTTTAATTCACTTTTGGATAATTCTGAAATTTCCTGAGCACGTTCAAAAAACTCTGGGTCTTGAAGATAGTTGATGCCATCCTTTATCTCATAACCTTGAGAATCTGCCCATATTTCATAACTGATCCTATTGTCTATCCTGCTTTGTTCATCGATTAATTTTCCAGGTTTAAAGGTGTTTACCAACAACAAACCTAAAGAAATGGCCATAATGGTTGTAAGCAAATAAATTCCCAAGGTCTTTCCTCCCATTCTTCCCAAACTGGATGGGTCTCCTATATTGGCAACACCACTAATAATGGAAAACAAAACTAAGGGAACTGCTATTAACTTCAATAGGTTAATAAAAATGGTGCCAAAGGGATCAATCCAATTAATGGTAAAAGCACTCCAGCCCATGGTGCTTGAAAGTAAAGCCCAAATGATACCAAGTACCATCCCAATTATAATTTTCCAATGTAATGCTAGTTTTTTCATAAGCCCATATGTCCTTCGTATATCTTCCCAAAGGAAAGAAATCATTAGTTATATTTAATTAGTTATAAATTTTATTAAGCAAATAATAGTCAGCAAGAACCAAAGCAGCCATTGCCTCCACAATGGGAATGGCTCTTGGCACCACACAAGGATCGTGACGACCTTTTCCTTGCATCTCTACGATGTTCCCTGAACTATCCAAAGCATTTTGTTTTTGAATTATGGTAGCCACAGGTTTAAAAGCCACTCTAAAATAAACATCCATACCATTGCTGATACCTCCTTGTATGCCTCCAGATAAATTGGTTTTTGTACTGCCATCTGCATTAAACAAATCGTTGTGTTCACTACCAGTCATTTTGGCGCCACAAAAACCACTGCCATATTCAAACCCTTTTACGGCATTTATGGAAAGCATGGCTTTGCCTAATTCGGCGTGGAGTTTATCAAAAACCGGTTCTCCAAGTCCAACAGGTACATTCTGCAACACACAAGTAACTGTGCCTCCAATGGTATCTCCTTGTTTTTTAATGTCTTTTATTTTTGAGATCATGCGTTCTGCTGTATCCTTGTCTGGACAACGAACAGCATTGGATTCTATTTTTGAAAAATCTAAATCCTGGTATGGTTTTTCAAGAAAAATATCGCCAACAGAAGAGGTATAGGCATGTATAGTCACCTTTTTTAAAAGTTGTTTGGCTATGGCTCCTGCCACAACCCTACAAGCTGTTTCACGTGCAGAGCTTCTGCCTCCTCCTCGATAATCACGAATACCATACTTTTTTTCGTAAGTATAATCGGCATGACTTGGACGATACACATCTTTTATATGCGAATAATCTTTGGATTTTTGATTCGTATTTTTAATTGTAAAACCAATAGGAGTTCCTGTAGTAATTCCTTCAAAAACACCTGATAAAAACTCTACGGAATCTGGTTCTTTTCGTTGGGTAACAATGCTGGATTGTCCTGGTTTTCTTCTATTTAAATCGTTTTGAATGGCTTCAAAGTCCAGTTTCAATCCTGGAGGACAACCATCTATAATCCCTCCTATAGCGACGCCATGAGATTCACCAAATGTGGTTAGTTTGAATAAGTTCCCGAAGGTGTTTCCTGCCATTCTCTTAAGTATCGTTGTTTGTTTTAAGTATCAAGTACGCTAAAATATATTTTATATTACAGAAACAAAAATTATAAGAGGGCTTCTTTAAGGATTGTTATTGGATGTTTGGCTTTCTTTTGGGTACCATCACTTATTTGATGTCTGCAACTTGTGCCATTTGCCGAAATCAATGTTTGTGGATCTGCTTTTCTTATGGCTGGAAATAAGGTTTGTTCGCCAATGTTCATGCTCACGTTATAATGTTCTTTTTCGTAACCAAAACTTCCTGCCATACCACAGCAACCACTTGGAATAATGGTTACCTTATAGTTTTCCGGTAAATTCAGGACGTCAAAACTGGCTTTCTGGTTGCTCAATGCTTTTTGATGGCAATGTCCATGAAACTTTATGGTTTTGGCTTCTTTGGTAAATTTCTCAGGTTTGATATTGCCTAAAACAATTTCTTGTTGAATAAACTCTTCTATTAAAAAGGTGTTTTCAGCTATTCTTTTTGCTGATTCTTTATCATCTACCAGTTTTAAATATTCATCTTTAAATGTTAATATAGCTGAAGGTTCAATACCTACCAATGGTGTTATGGCTGTGATTTTATCTTTAAATATGCTAATGTTTTTAGTGGCTACTTCTTTAGCTTGTTTTAGCAAGCCTTTGGATAAAAAGGCACGTCCAGATTCTTCATGATTTAAAATAATGACTTTGTAATTTAAAGCTTGTAAAAGCACTAAAGCATCTAAACCAATTTGTGTGTCCAAATAATTGGTAAATTCATCATTAAACAAATAGATAGTTTTTATATATTTTTCTTTAAAATTCTGATTTAAAGTAGTTTGGTGCATTTTACTTAAACTTTTATTTGAAAGCAAAGGCAGTTTTCTTTTAGGAGCTATTCCGAAGCTTTTTTTCAATAATGAAGCAGTGAATTTATTTGAAAACATAACATTTGTGAAGTTAGGAAACTTACTCCCTATCCTGTTCAATTGATTATTGTATGCAAACAATTTTGTTCGTAGTGAAATGCCATTCTCTTTCTGATATTGATATTGAAACTCGGCTTTTAGACTAGCAACATCTACACTGCTTGGACATTCACTTGCACAAGCTTTACAACTTAAACATAAGTCAAATACCTCTTTTAGTTCATGGTGGTTAAATTTGTTCTTTTTTTCAGAGTTTGTTAAAAATTCCCTCAGCGCATTGGCTCTAGCTCTAGTGGTGTCTTTTTCGTTCCTGGTTGCTCGATAACTGGGACACATAGTGCCACCAAATTCAGGAAGTTTTCTACAATCTCCCGAACCATTGCATTTCTCAGCTTCCCGAAGAATACCCAAAGATTCTGTAAAATCTAAGAAGGTTTCAATTTCAGGTTCTTTTCTATCTGGAACATAACGCAGGTTTTTATCCATTGGAAAAGCATCAACAATTTTTCCTGGATTAAAAATATTATTAGGATCGAAAGCTGTTTTTATTCGCTTTAAAACCTGATAATTGGTTTCGCCAATCATCAAAGGAATAAATTCGGCCCTTACAATACCATCGCCATGTTCGCCACTCATGGATCCTTTGTATTTCTTCACTAAATGGGCTACATCTGTGGTTATTTTTCGAAACAATACCACGTCTTCTTTTTTCTTTAAGTTTAAAATGGGCCTTAAATGCAACTCTCCTGCTCCTGCATGTGCATAGTAAACAGCTTCTTGATTATAAGAGGCCATTAACTCCGTAAATTCATGAATGTAATCAGCCAAATCGGTTAAAGCCACGGCAGTATCCTCAATGCAAGCAGCAGTTTTTTTGTCACCAATTATATTGCCCAACAATCCCAATCCAGCTTTTCTTAATTCTATGGCTTTATCAATTTCTTCAGCTATAAGTATGGGGTTTGCATAACTTAAGCCCAAACGTTCTATAGAATTAATTAGGGAATTGGCTTGGACTTGAGCATCGTGAGCAGAATCTGCTTTAATTTCACACATTAAAATTGCTTGAGGATCTCCCACTATAAAGCGTCTGTTTTCCTGTTGCGTTTTGTTGTGTTTGGTAAGGTCCAAAATGGTTTTATCCATCATTTCACAAGTGTGTAAATCATGCTGCATTACAGTTACAACAGCGTTTAAACAATCTTGAATGGATTTGAAATGTGCTGCAATAAGCATGTTTTCTTTTGGTGGAAGCACATCCAGCCTTAAGGTTATTTCTGTGGTAAACGCCAATGTTCCTTCACTGCCCGAAAGCAATTTGCACATGTTGAAATTTTCTGGTTTCCCTACAAAAACATTGGTGTTAATCAGTTCATCTATAGCATAACCTGTATTTCTTCTGTGAATCTCAGGTTTTGGAAATTCCCTCAATATGTTGGTCTGTACCGTTTCGGGAACCAATTCGTTATAAATGGTTTTATAAATGCTGCCTTCCAAAGAATTCATAGCGAGCTTTTGATGGAATTCTTCTTTGGTCAATTCCCCAAAAACAACTTCGGAGCCATCACTTAAAACGGTTTTCATTTCAAGCACTTTATCTCTGGTTACACCATATTGAATGGAGGTAGTTCCAGAAGAGTTGTTTCCAACCATACCTCCTATCATGCACCTGTTGGAAGTTGAAGTGTTGGGACCAAAAAACAAGCCAAATGGCTTTAAATAGTTGTTAAGCTCATCCCTTACAATACCAGGTTGAACCGTTACTGTTTTATCTGTTTGGTTTAGCCGTAAAATCTTATTGAAATATTTGGAAACATCAACCACTATACCAGTTCCAACACATTGCCCAGCCAAAGAGGTGCCTGCCGTTCTTGGTATTAAAGAAGTTTTGTTTTTTTTGGCAAATTCAATTAAAACCTTAATATCCTGAGTGGTTTTTGGAAAGGCAACGGCTTGAGGTATCATTCTATATACCGAAGCATCAGTTGCATAGATGGATGTTGTTAAATCATCGTAATGAAAATCGCCTTCCAGCTGTTGTTTCAACTCTTTAAAAAGACGATCTGTTTGCAATAATTTCAAATATTTATAGTTTAAAAGATAGCCATAAATTTAAGATTAGTTTATGACTTTTTGTAAAACAAATTTGTTTATTTTGAACTTCAAATTAGAAAAGATTATGAAAAAAATAGCATTAATAGCATGTGCCTTTTTAGGCTTTACAACATTTATGAACGCACAAGAAATATCTAAAAACGCCATTGGTTTAAGACTTGGCGATAGCGATGGTTTTGGAGCTTCAATATCCTATCAACGTGCCATTATGGAAACCAATCGACTGGAGTTTAACTTTGGTTGGACAGATGGCAAAAATTACGATGGCGTAAAATTGATAGGTTTGTACCAATGGGTTTGGAACATTGATGGTGGTTTTAATTGGTATGCTGGTCCAGGAGCTGGTTTTGCTGCTTATAAATTTGAACATCCCAATGGCAACGACCATAAAGATGGGTTTGTTATTTTATCTGGAACCGTTGGAATTGAATACAACTTCGATTTTCCATTGTTGCTTTCATTGGATGTAAGACCAGAACTTGGTTTTGGAGATGATGTATATGATAACAACGATTTGGATTTTGATTTAGGTTTGGGAGTGCGCTATCAATTTTAAATACATATCAAAACACCTTTTTTAGGTGTTTTTTTATATAGTTTTGTAATATGAGGCAAAAAACATTGGCTATTATGGCAGCTGGATTGGGATCCAGGTTTGGAGGTTTGAAACAAGTCCATGCTGTTGTAAACAACTATGCCATTTTGGACTTCTCCGTTTACGATGCGCTTCAGGCTGGATTCAATCACATAGTGTTTATTGTTAATGAAGACCTAATATCTGTTTTTGAAGCACGTTATTTAAATGTTTTTCCAGAGCATATTAAAGTGGATATAACCCTTCAGGACACTTCAGGTTTACCAAAAAGAAAGAGACCTTGGGGAACAGGTCACGCCTTGCTTTCTTTAAAAAAGCTTGTCCACAACAATTTTGCACTAATAAATGCAGACGATTTTTATGGTAGAGATGCTTTTAAATTGATGCATGATGCGTTATACGCAGACACAAACAAGCAGAACTACTTTATAGGCTATCCATTGAAAAATACCTTATCGGAATTTGGGGCAGTTTCTAGAGGTGTATGTATTTTAAACGAAAATCAGGATCTTAAGCATATTGTGGAACATACCAATATTAGCAAAGAAAATCTTTCAATGCCATTGGACACGATAGTTTCCATGAATTTTTGGGGATTTACACCAGAGGTATTCAACATTGCAGACGCCTTGTTTGCAACATTCCTTAGAAAACACAAAAACTCCCAAACAGCTGAATTTTTTATTCCACAAATCGTTGATTTTATGATTAATGAATACGATAGCGTTTTTAAGATGCTTGAAACAAGCGCCAAATGATTTGGTGTTACTTACAAGGAAGATGAGGCTAAGGTAAAGGAACAACTGCAAGAGTTAATTTCCTTGGGAATATATCCTAAAACATTGTGGTAAGTTTTGGAGACACTGAAACACATATGCAATCAATTCCAGATAAAGGCACCTGTTTTAAAAATGGATGTTTTGACTTCTGGACATATAAATGACACTTATTTAATAACATGTAGGAATGGTTTAAATTATGTGCTTCAAAAGATTAACAATCAAGTTTTTAAAAATGTAAAAGATATTGTTTTAAATAGAATATTGGTCAGTAATCATTTAAAAAAAGAGTATGCAAAAACAGGTAGCCCCTACCAAGTTGCTAGTTTTATTCCATCTAAAAATAAGACTTTTTTTGTAGAAACAACTCATGGGTTTTGGGTGATGATGGATTACATTCCAAATTCCAAAACCATTGATCGAGCAGAAAATAATAAACAAGTTTTTGAAGCAGGGAAATTATTTGGAAATTTTTTGGCCTCCACTTCTACTCTAGAAAGCAGTGTGGTTATAGAAACCCTTCCTAAATTCCATTCCGTTCCTTTTCGGTTTTCTCAATTTGAACAAGCCCTTAAACAAACCACGAATGAAAGAATGTCTAAAGCAAAGCACCTTATTGATTTTGTTTGTAATCTTCAAAAAGACATGTTTTTACTTTCAGAATTAAAAGAAAAACACATATTTCCTACTAGAATCACACATAACGACACGAAATTATCAAACATTTTATTCGATTCAGAAGACAATGGCTTAGCTGTAATAGATTTGGATACAGTAATGCCTGGTATTGTGCATTTTGATTTTGGAGATTCCATTCGTTCCATATGTTCGAACACCGTAGAAGATTCAACAGAATTAGAATCAACATCCATCAATTTAGGTTTTTATGACGCTTATTGCAAAGGTTTTGCCACAGACACCTTGAAAATATTAACTCCCGAAGAAATAAAATATTTGCCTTTAGCTGTAAAAACCTTGATTTATATAATGGCTTTGAGGTTTTTAACCGATTACTTAAACAACGATGTATATTACAAAACGGCCTATGAAACTCATAATTTGGTTAGGGCAACTAATCAAATAACCTTATTGAAGAGTGTTATTGAAAATTACATTGACATAAAGAGAATTACTTATTCTAATTTCAATCTAGAGAATATCCCGTAAAACCTCGTTTTTTCTTGGTGTTTCCCAAGTGCCTCCTGTAAAATCCGGGACCAAGGTTCTAGCACTATTATTGGCAACAGACAACTCCGACAAAGGGGTAATGGCACTCCAAAGCACACTGTCGTATAAATTGATATCCAAAGCCAGTCCTTCATTTAAACAGCGAATCAATCTATAAACCATTACAAAGTCCATACCTCCATGACCCACAGCATTAGCATCTATTTGAGTTTTTAATTTGTTCCATAACGGATGGTCGTAACGTTCCCTATACGTTTTGTATTCCTCATCATTCAACCAACTGTGTCCCCATTGCAACTCATCATGGCCAACATACAATCTGGATGGATAGCCTTGGTGAGCAGCTTTGGTACCAAATACATTATTTAATCTGGAATAGGGTCTTCCAGTATGTGTGTCGAATTGCAGCATGATGGTTCTTCCTAATTTTGTTTTTATTAAAGTGGTATTCATATCTCCACAGGCAAATTGTTTTACTGGAAAATTTTCCATTCTGGCGCCTGCGCTTAAACTGTCTTCACGCGAACTCATGGATGTTATATAGTCGTAATTGTCACCACGGCCTATATCCATATAAAAGCTGGTTGGCCCCAAACCATGCCCTGTATAAAAGTTCCCGTTTTTCGTTTCATGATGTTTAATGCGCCATTGGTTTTCGTAGTAGTTTGCATCCATCATGTGCTTGCGTAAATCGTGAATGTAAGCACCTTCAGCGTGGTTAACATCTCCAAAAACACCTTGATCTATCATGTTCAGGACCCAAAGCTCTTCGCCATTAAAACAACAGTTTTCCAAGTACATACAATGTTTTTGAGTCCGTTCTGCCACTTCAATCAGTTTCCAGCAATCTTCAAGGGTCATGGCCATTGGTTGTTCGCACGCAACATGTTTGCCTTGTTCCATACCATAAACAGACATTTCAGTGTGGTAGTTCCAAGGAGTGGCAATTATAATTAAATCAATATCGTCTCTTTCTACCAGTTTTTTCCATTCGGTTTCATTGCCATAATACAAATCGGCTGTTGTGTTTTGAATGGTTTTGAGGTACTGGTTGTTTTTTTCAACTTTCTCTTGTTTCAAATCTGAAAGTGCTACAATTTCAGCATGATTGTTTTTTATTAAATAATCGAACATTTGAATCAAAACACTTCCTCTGTTTCCCATACCAATCATGCCTACACGTACTTTGGAAATAGGATCTGCTGTAAGGCCAACGGCATTTCCCTGCGCCTTTTTTTGTGTTAAAAGATGATTAAGCAATTCCTTATCTATGGTTTCATTGTTTTTGTTGGCCAACATACTTGGTGCCAAACCAAAAAATAGACCTGCTCTGGCTGTTAGGTTTAAAAAGGATTTTCTGTTCATGTGTAGCGCGTGTTAAATAAGAAAAGAAAGGTATAAAATTATTTGATGTTTTTGATGTTAAAAACAACGGATTTTGACAGGGTTCAAACAATTATTATCTGAAGGTATCGTAAAAGCTTAGGCTCTAAACTCCTTAAGCCAAGTTAAACCAATAATTTCTTGCTCTAATACTTTAATCGTTAGCTCTTTCAATAAAAGCATTGTAAATTCCGAAAAAAAATGATGATATTTAAATGATTACAGAATTTTAAACAAGATGAATTTATTATTAACCTACATATCCTTAGTCTTTTTAATGCAGATGAACCCAGTACATATTATACCAGAAAGTATTTATAAAGAAGTGCAAGTGGCACTAACTTACTACCCAGAATTGAAAGATGTGCCCATAGAATTCAAGTTTAAAAAAAACATTAAGAAATCTACCATGCAGGCACGTCCTAAAATGGGAAGTTTTTTTAAATCGAAAGCAAACCGAAGTTATATCATTCTAATTAGTGAAAAGTTTAAAATTTCAGATAAGGAGTTCTTGACCAAACACATCCCATCCGATATTTTGATAGGTTGGATTGGTCATGAATTGGGACATATTATAGACTATAGAAATAGAAGCAATATGAATTTACTTTGGTTTGGCATCAATTACCTGTTTTCAAAAAACCATATTGTGGAAGCAGAACGTGCAGCAGACACCTATGCTGTAACCCATGGGATGGCAGATTATATTTTAAAAACGAAGGATTTTATTTTAAACCATGCAGGGATTACCGAAACATACAAACTTAGAATTCAAAAGTTTTATTTGTCTCCCGAAGAAATCATGCATCTTGTAGAGCAAAGTGAAAGCAATTAATTGCCAGTAAAAGCTTCCCATTCAGCAAATGTATCTTCGTTCATAACCCGTTCCATTTTAACCTGTCCACCCTTCTTTTTATTATTGGCATTCCAGTCATAAAATGTTTCAGGACCTACCACTGTTACCCTTACACCTTTAAGCGCTTTACTTCTAGCTACCTTATAGTTTTTATTGGCCTCTTTTAAAAAGGTGTCCAAACTTGCTGCTATTTCTGTGGTATCCGGTTGCTTTATATCGCTACCCAAATACCAACAATGATAAAACTCGCCATCTTCACAGCGTTTGGCACAAATGGTATATTCAGGGATTTTTGTTGAAAAGGTATCTTCCAAATGCTTGACGGCATCGTCCATTTTATTTACTGAAAGTTGTGACCCAACGGTATTCAAAAAGAATTTGGTGCGACCTGTAATTTTTATTTCAGCTCGTTCTATATCGGTAAATTTTATAGTGTCGCCAATTAAATAGCGCCATGCACCACTAACAGTGCTTATTACCAGGATATAATCTTGGTTCAAGGACACTTCGGCCAATGTTAATGCTGGAGCTTCTTGTAGCAAAGAACCATCTTCCTTAATGTACTCTGGCTTAAAAGGAACGAATTCAAAATAAATTCCTCCATCTGTTATTAACTGCATGGACGTGGTTTCCGGACGCATTTGACAGGCAATAAAACCTTCGGAAGCCAAATAGGTGTCTATAATGGTAACCGGTTGTCCCATAAGTGCATTGAAACTTTTCTCGTATGGTCCAAAGGCAACTCCTCCTGAAGTAAACACTTGCAAGTTTGGCCATATTTCATGAATATGGTTTAAATGATGATAGTCTATAACCTTTTCCAACATTAGTTCTATCCAAGAGGGAATCCCACTTAAGGCTCCAATATCCCAATCTTTGGCGCGTTCGGCAATGGTTTGAACTCGTGTATCCCAATCATCTATTTTTGCAATTTCCTCTCCTGGTTTATAATATCCTTTAAACCAAAAAGGAATGTTACTGGCACTTATACCACTTATTTCACCTTCCAGATGATCATTTTTTTCTTTCAATTCTGTGGAGCTGCCAAGCATCATGATTTCCTTTTCAAAAAAATCTGTAGGTAAATTAAAATTGCTTAAGGCAAACACTTGTTTGATGCCAGCCTGCCTAATGGCTTCAATCATCTCATCAGTAACTGGGATGCGTTTGCTACTTTTTCCAGTGGTACCGGAACTTAAAGCGAAATATGAAGGTTTATCTGGCCAAGTTACATCTGTTTCTCCATCATGTAATTTGTGCCACCAAGTTTCATGGATTTGATTGTAATCGAAATAAGGGATACTGTCAGCAAATTTCTTTTCTTGTTTTTCATGATCCAGAATGGCCTTGAAATTGTAATGTTTGCCAAATTGGGTGTTTTTTGCGCTCTCCAATAGGTTTTTTAAAACATTTTTTTGCTCTTCAACATGATTGGGCTCACCGGAAAACACATCTTTAGCATGAATAACACCTTTTATAATACTGCCTAATATTGCCATATTCAGTTTATTTTATGGATGTTAAAGTTATGGGATTAAATGGTTTCATAAAAACCAAATGTGACCTAGATTGATAAAAAGGTTAATGCAATGAAACAATTCACAGCTCTGTTCTATATGGTTTTGAGTTATTTTTAAAAAACCACCAAAATACCATGGAACATTTTAATTATAACACCATACATTTTTTAATGGTGGCTTCGTAAATGGCTTCATATTGAGGCACAATTTGATAGATATCAAAATTACAGGCTTGTTTTTTGGCTTCCTCCTTAAATTTATTTAGCGTGGTTGCATCATTTAGTATGGAAAGGGCATTTTTGCTCATATCAGCAATATCACCAACATTGCTTAAATAACCTGAAACCCCATGAATGTTCACTTCCGGAATTCCTCCAGAATTACTGGATATAACTGGTACACCGGAAGCCATGGCTTCTAAGGCTGCCAATCCGAAACTTTCAGTTTCTGAAGGAAGTATAAAC
>NZ_CAXATZ010000046.1:0-19055 GCF_963971605.1 uncultured Xanthomarina sp. | reverse complement strand
GAATTTCTTTTTAAACAGATTTATGGCGTTCACATTGCTTTTCTAAATCTACTTCAGGGATGTCTTCATTAGTTAATTTCATCGCTCCCCAAGTTGGTGGATTTGCGCCACTCATATCGTCATATTGTATTTGGAACCAATCTGAAGTTATCACATTGGCATTCCCATCTTGACCATCTTCTCCATCCGTACCGTCTACCCCATCTTCAACAGAGCAAGCAGATATTAAGAAAAGCAATGTGAACGCCATAAATCTGTTTAAAAAGAAATTCAGTTTTGTTTCTAATGTCATAATAAATGTTTTTAATGTTTATGTATCTATTTTTGTACTAAGCCTTGTGTATCAAAATCTTGTTAGCTACGGGTTAAAGACCATTTAGTCTATGGCTGCTGAAAATTTACCATTGGTCACCTGGATGCTTTCTCCAGTTTGATTGTTGGTAGCAGTAAATTCAAACGTTCCTTTCAGTTCATTATTGGTATTGCTTATGATGGTTAAACTACCAGACACAGCATCGGTTCCTGAACCAAATTCAGTATCGTTCTGGGTATCGGTATATACTACCCAAAACCCATCAATACCCGAAACATCTACCACTGTACCTATAGGATAGGTTCCAGGGGCTGGATTCCCCACTGGATCTTCCTCAAAATCTTTATAAAGTGTAATCCCAAAGGTTTGGTCTGCTGCTGAGGTGCCATCGTTACTGGAAACCATATAGGAACTACTTCCAATGATATTTACATAACAGAACCCCGATTTGGCCCCTTCAACCGTTCCTGTTATATCAAATGTCATTTGATTTAATGGGATGGTAATATCCTCCATACCTGTAGTATTGTCATTGGTATCTTCATCATTGGAGCACGCCATAAATGATAAGAAAAGTGTTAATAAAATAATACGCATTACATGTTTCATAAGTTTTTTGATTTTTAATGATTAATAGTTATTATTAAATGTTTCTTGTATAAAAGTGTTCAAAAATTTAGCCTTGCTGTTTAATGGATAACTGCTTGTTGGAAGTACTAAAATTGGCAATTGTATTTCCTGAAGGACTTAAAAAAACATGCTCGGTTTTAGGCAATATGTTGGTTTCCAAAACATCACCATTTTTGGAATGTATTCGAGTAAATGTTTTGTTTTCCAGAACCCAAACCTCTTCTTTAGTCGCGATAACATCCAATAGGCTCTTTGTAGCCACACTGGCTAAATGGTTGCCCTCAAAATCTATAATGGCAAGCCCTTTCGTTCCAAAAAGCAAAATCCCATTGGCATAAAATTCACTGTACTTTACTCTTCCAATACCCAAGTCCTTGGTTCGTGTATAAGACAGTTCTTCCCCGGTTTTGGCGTCATGGATATAAATTCCCTGAGACACGATATCCACAATACGACCATTGCTTACCATAAAGGGATTAAACAATTTAGTGATATCGGCACTGTTTGAGGCTTTTTTGGTTTCAAAAACCACGTCCCCCGTTTTAGCATCCAGAGCAGTAATCATGGTGCGATTTAAATTACCTGATGCTTTAACATAAAAAAGCCCATCTACCATTTCATCCTGCACCACAGTCCATTGATTCCCAAGAATTCCATACTCCTCCTTTTCTACCTTGTCTTTGTGGATGTCAATAATTAAATATCCCTTTTTCATACCTGTCCCCAATTGACCCTCTTCATTAAATGTGGTAAAGTAACATAACTTACCATCACTATTGAAGTGAAGTTTGCGAGGTATGAGCCTATTGTATTTGTTTGGACCTTGCGCTTCTTCGCTCCCGTGAACCGCTCGATCTATTGCCATAATATTTCCTATTACCTTAGTAGTTGTTTTGGCAGCCTGCGTACGTGTTTTTATATCTCCCTGAATTTCCTCTCCTGTTTCAACATCAATAAAGGTCAGTTCTAAATAAGGAAGCACCAAGGTATTCCCAATCACTGACGCAAATCCTGGTTGAAAGGTTCCTGAATATTCTACACGCCACAACAATTTGCCAGTGCCTGCATCCAGTGCCAACACTTCTTGTTTTGATGCAAGTTGATCAATGGCGCCTTCTGAATTGGGCACCTGTATCGCCAGCATACGTTTGGTTTTGGTATCATACAAAAGCTCTCCAATGCCTCCTGAAACAGCTTTTTGTGTCCAATGTAACTTCCCCGTTTTAACATCTACCAATTGAAGTCCATTCTTCCCGTTAATGGTTATGGCTTGACGTTCCGGGAGATAGTTAATTAGCCTATCAATAAATTTATCCTTTGTATAAAATTTATTGGAGTTGGATTTTACGTTTAATCCAGGTTCAAAAAGGTTCCCTTCTTGAACTCCATGAGCCGTTAATATAGTTTCGGTAACGGAAATGGCCATATGCAATTGATCCGTTTCCCAAAGCGACTTACCATCTATTAGACTATAGGCCTTGACCAAAGTGCTATTGTGCTGGTAATCAAAAGTCATAAATACCTGCTCATTCTCAAACATAATATAACCACTTCCAGTAGACACAGCCAAGTCTTTTATATAGCGTCCCAATGTAAAGGCATGCTCCCCTTCCAATATCTTGGTTGCAGATTTAACATCCCAAACTTGATATTGCCTATCATGCTCTAAAACCATATAATGGTCATTTGGTGAAAAGTCTATATAATCCGGTGTAAAATCGAGAGGGATCTGCCCCAACTCTTTTAACACTTGTGCTTTTAACTGAAAGCCAAGCGCTAGAATTAATAACAATGTAGTGATTCGTTTCATGTGGTTGTTTTTACTTTATATTTTTAAAATTATTCTATCTTTTTTGAGCAATCTTATAAAATTCAATTCTCCATAACAGGACTGTATTACAGTATTACTGTGTTCTTAGCATCTTGATACTCATGGACGTTTATGGTCTCTACCAAATAAAAAAGCACAGCAAGCAATATCGAAACCTAACTACCCCTGGACTTGTCACAAACTGTAGCTTACTTCAATAAACTGTTAACAAGTAAAAAGTTTCATTTGGTTTGTGGAACAGTCATGCTAACTTCCTAATGCTGGAACATGTTTGATGGGTCTTCATGTGGACTATAAGCCTTTAAAAATAATGGGGCTTTTATAATCCAGATATTTCCATAGAAAAAATTGGTCTAAGCCCTGTCATGATAAAATTTCCCGATATTGACAATTTGGTAAGTGCTCAGGCCCATAATTAGTCCTTTGTAAACCCATAGGGAAATAATCTATTCCTTGGGGAGCGAAATTGAACATGGGTGGCCAAAAAAAAAATGAAAGGTAAGTTTCATAAGCAGTCTGTATGTATTCATTGGTATTGTTTATTTATTTTAAACGTTTGTCTATTTATACCTTTCAAATTTAAAAGTAAACATCACTTTTTAATTTTGTTTTAAAATGCTTGTTTCTTAAAGATTTAAAACAAGGAATAGAATAGGAAAAGACTATTAAAAAAATAGATTAACTTTGCTTGAGTTTACTTTACCCCAAAAAATGTATTAATGGTTAAAGACCAGGATATAATTGACAGCCTCAAAGATAATGACCAACAAGTTTTGGACGAGGTTTACCGGAAACATAAAAAAAGCTTTTATTTATTTGCACGAACATTTTCAATCCCAACAAACGACATTGAAGACATTTATCAGGAAACCATCATCAGTTTGTATGAAAATATTCAAAACAACAAATTGAGCAAATTAACAAGTTCTTTAAAAACCTATTTATTTGCCATAGGAAAGTTTAAAATATTGAAACAGTTAAACAAACCTACGTTCCCTTATTCTCAAGACAACGTCATCCTTGTCTCAGAAGAGATGCAAGTGTTTGAAGCAGAGGTTAATGAAGAACGACAAAAGACCTTAAAAAAATCATGGGCTCAATTAGGTGACAAATGCCAGCAGATATTGGAACTGTATTATTATAAAGGAAAGACTTTGGATGAGATACAAAAGGATTTGAACTATAGCTCCAAAGATGTGTTGAAAAGCCAAAAGTCCAGATGTTTAAAACAATTAAAAGAACTTGTGAAGAAAACTCATGAATAAGGAAGCATTAATAGAGAAATATTTTAGCCATCAACTTTCGGATGCTGAGTTTAATCAATTGAAAAAGTGGATTGAAGAAGATGAACTGTTTAAAAACGAATTTTACCAGCAATTGGAAATTCAAAAAACCATCTCAGAAGCTAATCATTCCCAAATAAAAGAAAGATTAAAAAAGCTGAGCAATAAACCAAAAAATAAAAATAAATGGTATTTGTACGCTGCTTCCGTCACCATTTTAATGATCCTGGGACTCCTTTTCTACAAGCCTCAGCAGGAGTTACAGGAAATCTATGCCGAAAATTTTGAAGCTTACCCCAATGTTATAAACATAACGACCCGTAGTGGATCAGACAATGAAAACAAAGCTGCCCAAGCATTTCAGTATTATGAAAAAGGTCTTTATGCTGAAGCTGTCCTGGCATTTAATGAAGCCTATAAAAACCATCCCGAAGACTATTTACTTTTTTATAAAGGGGTAAGCCTGTTGGCTCAGCAAAAAACCAATGAAGGCATTAAAGTGTTACATAGTTACGATTGGGAAAAAAACCAAAGTGAATTTACAGCAGTTGCTAATTGGTATTTAGGTCTGGCATATATAAAACAAGAACAACTGTCCTTAGCCAAATTACATCTGCAAAAAGTAATGGCTTCGGAAAACCATTTACAGATCCAAGCCCAAAACCTGTTAAAGGAATTAGATTGATACTTTCCTTCCTTTAAAATATTTAAAAAAGTAGACGGCCCCTACAACAATTAACAATAGCAATAAAACATAGGCCATTGATTTGCTTGCTTGTAAAACAGGCTCCGAATCACCGTTTATTACAAAACCTGCCCAATAATAGGGATGCGCTTTTAAGGGATTGTTTTTAATAAAATCCCTCTTGGCATTTGCTAATGCCTCGGTTTTATTGGCTCCTGTTTCTAGATATCGATAAAAAGAAACCATAATTTCAGAAGTCTCTTTATCTGGAACTTCCCATAAACTATATACACTGGCCCGAACCCCTGAATATGTTAAAGCATTCGAGAGGTTCAATAGGCCCTCT
Organism: uncultured Xanthomarina sp.; assembly: GCF_963971605.1. Lineage (NCBI taxonomy): Bacteria > Pseudomonadati > Bacteroidota > Flavobacteriia > Flavobacteriales > Flavobacteriaceae > Xanthomarina > uncultured Xanthomarina sp. The sequence goes on along the minus strand of NZ_CAXATZ010000046.1, from coordinate 13,967 downwards.
CCTTCTGTTAATTGCCCAACACCCGTATTACATGCACTCAAAACTACCAAGTCTGCAGGAAAATACAAACCATAAAAAGACGAAACATCAAACAAAACATTCCCATTAAATACAAGACCCGATTGGGTATGATCGTTTGTGTTCAAAACGCCATGCATGGCCAAATGGTAAATGTTATAGGCCGCTGTTTGATCCATAAAGTTCTTTATGGTCGCTGCTTCGTTTAAATACATGTCTCCCTTAATGATACTTGCTACTTTCATAGCCTCCTTGCGGGCCCCTTCCAAATCTTCAAACCGATTGCCTCTTAATGTATCATTGGTTTCTCCCTTTAAGCCATATTGTGGAGCAAAAGCAGCAAGCAACTTTTTAGCGTCTTTGGATGGATGTGGAGTGCTCTTTAGAAAATACCATAAAGACAAAGAATTGGCGTACTGAATATTGTGCTTGTCTATTAATAAGCCACTTCTGGTTTGAAGAGCCTCAAATGGCAAAAAATGCAATATTTCATGAGGCAGGATGGTTAAGGCCTTGTAAGGTTTCAGTTTGTGCTGAAACGGCTCTATCAATTGTGTATAAAGCTCTCGAGATTGGGGTAAAGAGTTTGTTTTAGGGTCAGACAGCGTAGCATAAAATGAATGTAGATTTTCTTTAAGCACCTCTGTGTCAACCAAATCAAATAACTCTATGCCTTGTTGCGATAAAGTTATGACATAAACCCGTTTGTTACCTACAAAATACTTCACAAGCAATTCTTCTCTCCCAAGATAATGTTGAATTTTCTGAAGGCTAATATCCTCTTTATAGAAAGATTCATACATAGGAGCTTTTTCTGCAATCACGGCATCTAATTTTGTGATGGCCTCTTGGAGTTCCTTTTGTACATTAGTAAGGCTGTCATTGCCTTCTTTACTGTTTTTAAGTTCAAATTTCAACATATTTCTTTGGGCCAATAAAGACTTATCCATGGCAAGAAATTGAACATGTTTTCTTTCAAATTCATTTCGTAAAACTTGAGAGTTGTTTTGTTCTATTCGGGTCAATACCTGTTCCGATAATGGCCTTTGTAATAAGGTGTACATTTGGTAAATTCCCTCATTAATGGATGTATTTAAGCTATTTAAGTTGGCGTTGTACTCCCCATTTTGATAGTACAGACCAAAAATTTCTGCTGCCATTTCATATAAATACTTGGCATAGTGCGCATGGTTTTCTTCCTGGGTTAAGTGATACATGTCCAAATAGAAATTTGCAGCATCCTTCATGGCTATTATAAAAAAGGAACTGTGTTGTTGTTCAAAGGTCTCGACCGTAATGTCTCTAGGTGTATTTAATTTTTTTTCTGCAAGCACAGAAAGTGCCTCCTTCATGGTTCTATTTGCCTCGGTAACCTCATTTTGCTTCAATTGCAAGCTTGCTTTTTGTATCAAAATATTAACAACATTTATCAAACCAATGGGACTTTGTTCGTTTAATTCCAAAGAGGCATCCAAATAGCCTATTGCTGTTGGGTAATCTTTAGCGTAAGTAGCCAATTTAGTATATTGGGTAAAGGTCAACATACAATAATATGGTTGCTTAAAATCTTGACACATGCTTAAAGCTTTAGAGAGTGTTAAGGACGCTTTTTGTTCTTGACCTTCCAAAATATAACAATCAGCCAAATCTATTAATGCGGCAAGGTAATGATGGCTGTATGATTCCTTTTGGGGCAATTTTAAAAAGTACTCAGTAAATGTTTCTAAATTTTCCTCTGCTTTTGAAAGGTTTTTGGAAAAGGTATGGTATAATACTTGCAACCTCAGTATATTTACTTTATCTCTTGGTTCAACTGCAGAATTGGCTATAGCATGTATGGCTTGAAACAAATCTTTGGCTTTACCTGCATCACCATATTCCATATATAGCTTCAACATATTTCCATAAAGCGTAATCAAATAACTTGGTTTGATGCTAGGGGCTTTTTCCCAATAGGTTCTTGCCAGCTCAAAGCTTTTTAATCGTTCCGTAAAAAAACCTATTTGTTTGTAAACGGTTGCTAAATTGTTGTAGGCCAATCCAAGGTCAAAATACTTGTTTTCCTTTAGGGCTTCATACAGAGAAATGGCTTGTTGATACAATTTAATTGCTTCGCTGTAGTTCTTTAATCTATCATTGATGTAACCTAAATCATAAATATAATCGGCTTGGGTTTGCGTATCCACGGAAGCATCGATTAATGTCAGACCTTCCGTGCCTTTTTCCAGAGCCTTATCCCATTGACCCGAGTAAGCCAAGGAATGGTACAAGCCACTGTAAACTTCAATTCTAAAAACCCTAGTCTCAGAAACATCATGCTTATTAAGCATGTCTAGGATACTTGAATACTTTTGAATAGCCTCTGTATAGTTGCCCACTTCCTGTAATAATTTGGCCTCACAGTATTGCAACTTACTGCTATAAATAAAATAATTGGAATTATGTTTTGGGGTTTGACTTACAATCTCTACCCAATGTCTTTTTGAAAGTTCATAGGATTTTTGTTTCAACAAACTGTCGGCCTGTTGTATCATTTGTGACATGTCCTCCTGAAATGCCAACGTATTACCCATGAACAACCATAATAGAATTAGTAGTTTTATTTTCATTAATAACAAAAAGTAGGTTTTAATTGCTAAGATAGTGTTTTTAATTGTTTGAAATATCTTTTAACCTTTAACAAAATCACAGAAACAAGATGGATACTAGATTATAAACTCATGCCTCTATACATAAACAGCTAAAGCCTAATCAGTGTCTTTAAAAACTCTAGATTAACTCAAAATATTTTGAAATAATATACCAACACATCTTAAAAATAGCAGCGATACTTTTTTATCTTTGCAAAACACATCTAAAGCTTAAGCATGATATTTATAGATAACGAAGGACAGACCAACCCAAAACTAAACTTGGCGCTGGAAGAATATGCGCTACGAAATTTTGATACATCCACAGACTATTTATTGTTTTATATCAACGAACCTTCCATCATTATAGGTAGAAACCAAAACACCTTGGAAGAGATCCATCTGGAATATGTGGAAGACAAACACATTCATGTGGTGCGTCGTGTTTCCGGAGGTGGTGCAGTATATCACGATTTGGGGAACCTAAACTTCAGTTTTATTACCAACCACGACGGTAAAAGCATTAGCAATTTTAAGAAATTTACAGCTCCTGTGATTCGTGTTCTAAACCAAATGGGGGTTCAAGCCGAATTAAAAGGACGCAATGATATTTTGGTAAACGAACGGAAAATTTCGGGTACAGCCCAATTTTCCACCGGCAAACGCATGATAAGCCATGGCACTTTACTATTCAATACCGATATGACTGAAGTGGTCAAGGCCCTTCAGGTAAAAATGAGCAAAATAGAATCCAAAGGCCATAAATCGGTTCGCAGTCGGGTGGCCAACATTACTGAGTTTTTAAAAAACCCCATGCCCATGGAAGAGTTTAAAAGTCAGTTGTTACAAGGACTCTATGAAGCCAGTGAGCCTTTTGAAACCTACAGGCTAACAGAAAAAGAATGGGAAGCGGTCCATAAACTGAAGGCTGAAAAATACGACCTCTGGGATTGGAATTTTGGTCGCTCCCCGAAAAGCAACATCCAACGCACCAAACGCTTCGATATTGGGGAAATTGATATACGTATCCATGTTGAAAAAGGGCATATCTCTCAAATTGTCATTTATGGCGATTTTTTTGGCGAAAAACCCGTCTCGGAATTGGAACAGATCTTGGTGGGCCTAGCTTATAACAGGGAGGACCTTTCCAAAGCCTTGGCAAAGGTCAACATACAAAACTATTTTGGGAAGTTGGACAAAGCCGGGTTCTTAAGCCTTTTGTATGGCAGTGACCTGGATTGAAAACCTAATTACCTCGTTAAATAAATGCCTTGTGGTTTAAAAAAACACCATCAAATCATCGCTATGTGTTAGCTATCAATGGTGGTTTGCGCCTCCAAGGATTAGCAAAAATGGTACAACTTGACACAGTTTAAATAGCTCTCGCCATGTCAGGCAGTAAAACTATTTAAAAAAAACATCAAGTCTTACACCTCATTCCATTACTTTTAACAATATTCTCGTAGCTTTTGCATATTTTTGAAGTATTAAAAAAACACGAACAAAATAAAAATATATGATTAAAAAAGTCCTATTAACTCCTTTTCAGAAATTTATAAAACTGGAAAGCCTTTCTGGTATTTTGCTGTTTGGTGCAACCATTTTAGCCCTTATATGGGCCAACTCACCTTATGGAGCAGAATACGAACAGCTTTGGCAATACGAATTCGGTGTCAGTTTTAATGATTTTAGCCTTATAAAACCCTTGATCCTTTGGATAAACGATGGTTTAATGGCCATCTTTTTCTTCCTGATTGGATTGGAGCTTAAACGGGAACTTTTAGTTGGGGAAATAGACAGCATAAAAAAAGCCTCGTTTCCTCTAATCGCTGCCCTTGGTGGGGTCCTGGCTCCAGTAGGCTTGTTTTTGTTTTTAAATCAAGACCCTGAAACCGCCAAAGGTTGGGGCATACCTATGGCCACGGATATCGCTTTTGCCTTGGCCATCTTGGGCACTTTAAAAAGTAGGGTCCCCCTAAGCTTGAAAATATTCTTAACGGCCTTTGCCATTATAGACGATATTGCTGCCGTACTCATTATAGCCATCTTCTACAGTGCCAACATCAACTGGTTTTTTATTCTTGTGGGATTACTCCTCATTGCGCTTTTGGCCCTTGTTTACCATAAAAGAAAGTTTTCCCTAGAAATAGGTTTGGTAATTGGCACCATTGTTTGGTTCCTGTTCTTAAAATCGGGCATCCATCCTACCATTGCAGGGGTGTTATTGGCTTTTACCGTTCCTATTAAAAGAACCTTGAACATTTATGAGTTCTCCAGCAACCTCAATAACATTTCCAGTAAAATTGTAAGCATTACTGACGATACCTATAAACATATTTTAACTAAGGATGAAATGGAATGTATAGACAACCTGGATCATTTAACCTCCGAAGTTCGTTCGCCATTGCAACATCTGGAATACCAACTCCACAACTTAACAGCCTATTTCATACTGCCTGTTTTTGCCTTCGCAAATGCTGGTGTGGTATTGAATACCAATTCCGAAATAAACACCTCTCTCATGCTCTATATTGCCATTAGTTTGTTTGCAGGAAAACTAATTGGGGTCAGCCTGTTCTCCTATCTTGGAGTAAAACTGAAGCTCACCGAGTTGCCTTCAGGAATCAATTTCAAACACATTATAGGCATTGCCAGTATTGCTGGGGTTGGATTTACCATGTCCATTTTTATTGCCAACCTGGCTTTTGGTAACGATGCCATAAATATCAATTCCTCGAAAGTTGGTATCATTATCGGTTCATTGATCTCTGGACTTGTAGGTGTTATCATCCTGAGGTTAACCAGTAAAAAAGAAGGTGAAACCAACGGCTCTTAAAATGTTTAACGCATACAAAAAGGCCTTTTTGCTTATGGCGTTTATAAGCATCATGGCTTGTAAAGATAACAACAACACACAAAGTCAGGAGCTTCCAAAGACCGCTATAAAGGAATCCCAAAAAATCAAGGTCCTAAATGTGGGCACCTTTCATTTCGGGTACACCTCTGATGCCAATAAAGTGGATTTTAACGAAGAGGACAAAAAAACCCATAAAGCCGTTAGGGACCTAGCTGCCTTATTGGCCCAATTCAAACCTACCATAGTATGTATTGAAAATTTGCCGGAATACAACAAGGAAATCAACCAAGCCTATCAGGACTATTTAGCCAACCCGAGTGTGTTGAACACCAATTATGGGGAAAGAAGCATGTTGGCTTTTGAAGTGGCCAGACTAAGTAACCTGAAGTATCTACATGGCATAGACCACGCCATGGAATACAATTACCGTATTGCAGAAGAACTTGTCAATTCCATAGATTCTGTGACCTATAATAAGTATATGAATGATCCTTTTAAGGAGCTCCCAGAACTAAAACAACAAATTGACAATTTTTACGACCTGCCCTTATTGGAACAATTGCAGCTGTATAACCAACCGGAATATCTCGATTTTAACATCAATGTCAATGCAGACATGTTGCTGTATGCTGGCACCGAAAATGGGTTTGAAGGTGCAGACGAAGCTGCTAAATTTTACCATAGGAATTTAAGGATCTTTTCAAACCTCAACAGGATACCCATGAAAAAAACCGATAGGGTTTTTATTCTAATGGGAGCAGCACATACAGCGTTTTTAAGGGAAAACCTAAAAAGAAGCCCCAAATTTGAATTGGTGAATACCTTGGACTATCTCAAAAAAGATTGAAAAACCAAGTCGTTTTAGTGACTTCAAGTACTCCACAAACCCTTAGTGTCAGCACTTGGATGTTATAGGACATATTAATCTTGCTGGTTTTCATAACTGTCCATAAAAGTTTTTGCCCTCCTATTCCCAGAATTGAGTTCTAAGGCCTTTTCGTAATTTTGATAGGCTTGCAAACTATCTCCACTCCTAGCATAAGCATCGGCCAGGCTGTCATAAACATTATCACTTTCTGGATAAAGGGCCACATTTATTTTAAACACCTCTATGGCATCGGCATAAGCTTTTTCCCTAAGGTACTGGTATCCCAAACTATTAAAATCCTGTTCTATTATAAACATGCTTTCTGGATCTTCGGCCTGTATGTTTAAATAACCTTCCAGTGCCAAACCATACGCTTTGTCCCTTAAATACATGCTGGGTGTTTTAAAAGTGTCCGAAACTTTTATATAGTTGTAAGTAGTACTGCTTGCGGAAGCCTCTGTGATAACCGACAAATAACGCTGTTTGGTTTCGGGATGCTGCACAAATTGTAGTTTTTGATAGAGGTCTGGCACAAAAAAGGTGTGTTGGTCCAAAACTACAGGTTTTATTTCAGCTCCTTTCCATTTAATGTACAGTTGATCGTTTTTATAAAAGACCTCCATAAGTTCGTCTGGACTATACAAATAACGTCCAGAACTTGCTTCTTTAAATGCTGAAGGGTAATCTATGGATTTTGAACAGCTAACAGAAACCAGTAACATAAAAAATAAAGAGAAATAAATTGAAGTTTTCATTTTAAATAGTTGATTGATAAAAAAAGATAAAAAAATACGTCTCATTATAAAATGAGACGTAATTAAATATGTTTTGTTACGGTTTTAAGGTAAAATCTAGGATACACCCATCAATTCCACATCAAAAATCAAAGTAGCATCTGGAGGAATCACCCCACCAGCTCCACGACTTCCATAACCCAAATCACTTGGGATAACCAATCGGGCTTTATCACCCACTTGCAACAATTGAATGCCTTCGTCCCAACCTGGAATCACCTGCCCTACACCTACAGGAAACTCTAAGGGCTGCTTGCGTTTGTAAGAGGAATCAAAAACAGTTCCATCGGCCAATTGTCCTTTATAATGTACGGAAACCGTCTTACCCTTTTCAGCTTGTTTCCCAGTTCCTTTTTGTAAAATTTGATAACGCAACCCACTTTCGGTTTCTTCAAAACCTTGAGCCAGTTTATCCAACTCGGCTCTTTTGGCTTCACGTTCGGCAGCCACACGCTTTTCGCGAGCGCCTTCAAAAGTCCTAAAAGCCTCTATGGCATTAAAAGCTTCAGCATCAGCTCCTACCCTAATAATTTCCAGGGTCTCTATGGTATCACCTTGAGCTATGGCATCTACAACCTCTTGCCCAGTAACAACCTGTCCAAAAACCGTATGGTTATTATCCAACCAAGGGGTTTCTACATGTGTGATAAAAAATTGGGAGCCATTGGTTCCTGGTCCTGCATTGGCCATAGATAAAACGCCTGGTCCGGAATGCTTTAACTCTGGATGAAACTCATCGTCAAATTTATATCCTGGGTTCCCGGTTCCAGTTCCTTGCGGACAACCTCCTTGAATCATGAAATCTGGTATCACCCTATGAAACTTTAAACCATCGTAATAAGGCCTGCCTTGTGGTTTTGCTGAATTTTCCATATGACCTTCTGCCAAAGCCACAAAATTACCTACGGTTCCAGGTGTTTTTTTGTATTCTAAAGCCACTAATATCTCACCTTTGTTGGTGTTGAATTTTGCGTATAATCCGTCTTGCATGTCTATTTTTTTTAATGAAATGCAAAGATAATCAATGAAAATAAAAACGACACATTAAATTACAGGTTTCAAGATTTAAGATTTAAAGTTCTAGATTTAAGATTCAAGGTTCTTTATTCTTTGTACTTTGTTCTTTGTTCTTTGTACTTTGTACTTTGTTCTTTGTACTTTGTTCTTTGTACTTTATACTTTATTCTTAGAATTTACAATCATCAACCAAACCTAATTCGCCACTTCACTGATAAATTTGATACGGTACAAGCGCAATTCTTCATCGTCGTAGTCGCCATCAAATTCGTTAATGGCTTCATCAATTTTATCGGTTTGGGCCTCCATAAAATAATCATGGATTTCCTCTTGTTGGTCTTCATCCAATATATCATTTATCCAATAATCAATATTCAATCTGGTTCCAGAGAATACAATGGCCTCCATCTCTTTGATAAAATCTTTCATCTCCATGCCTTTAGCCGAAGCAATGTCATCCAAAGGTAACTTTCGGTCTATATTTTGAATGATGTAAAGTTTTAGGGAGGAATTGGTTCCGGTAGATTTCACAATCATGTCATCGGGACGTACAATATCATTCTCATCCACATAATTGGCAATTAAGGCTAAGAAATCCTTGCCATATTTTTTGGCTTTGCCCTCTCCAACACCATGGACGTTAATCAACTCTTCCATGGTCAAAGGATATTTCAAGGCCATATCCTCTAACGAAGGATCTTGGAATATAACAAAGGGTGGCACACCCAATTTTTTGGCATTTTTTTTACGTAAATCCTTAAGCATGTTCATCAACACTTCATCTGCCACAGCCCCTCCTCCTTTAGTGGAGGTGATGATGTTTTCGTCTCCTGTGCTGTCAAACACATGGTCCTCGGTCATCATAAAGGATTCTGGGTGCTTTATAAAGTTTTTCCCTGCCTTTGTTATTTTTATCACACCGTAGGTTTCAATATCCTTTCTTAAATAGCCTGCCACTAGCACCTGTCGCACCAATGCCATCCAGTAACTTTTTTCTTTATCCTTGCCTTTTCCAAATACCGATAACTCATCCGTTTTATGCGATTTTATCAAGGCATTGGCTTTCCCTACTATTACATTCACCAAATCCTTGGCCTTGTATTTTTCGTGGGTAGCCTCTACGGTTTCCAACACCAATTTAACATCGTCCTGGGCCTCGTGTTTCTTTTTTGGGAAACGCACATTGTCATCCATATCACCACCTTCTCCAGTCTCATTGTCAAACTCTTCCCCAAAATAATGCAAAATAAACTTTCTTCTGGAAATGGACGTTTCGGCATAGGCAACAACTTCCTGTAACAAAGCTTGCCCTATTTCCTGTTCGGCCACAGGTTTTCCAGACATAAACTTTTCAAGTTTCTCAATGTCTTTATAGGCATAAAAGGCCAAACAGTGCCCTTCACCTCCATCCCGTCCTGCCCTACCGGTTTCTTGATAATAACTCTCAATGCTTTTAGGGATATCGTGATGAATCACAAAACGCACATCGGGTTTGTCTATGCCCATCCCAAAAGCTATGGTAGCCACCACCACGTCTATGTCTTCCATTAAAAACATGTCTTGGTGCTTCGATCGGGTCTTGGCATCCAAGCCTGCATGGTAAGGCACTGCTTGTATGCCATTTACCTGAAGGGTTTGCGCCAATTCTTCCACACGTTTCCTACTTAAACAATACACAATACCCGATTTCCCACTGTTTTGCTTGATGAAACGGATGATATCGGCATCTACCTGTTTGGTTTTCGGACGTACTTCGTAATAAAGGTTCGGCCTGTTAAAAGAAGCCTTAAAGGTCTTGGCATTAGGAATGGCCAAGTTTTTCAATATGTCCTCCTGGACCTTTGGTGTGGCTGTAGCTGTTAAACCTATAATGGGAATATCATCCCCTATGCGCTGGATGATGTGTTTTAAATTACGGTATTCCGGTCGGAAATCATGCCCCCATTCACTAATACAATGGGCTTCATCCACAGCCATAAAAGATATTTTTACCGACCGTAAAAATTCCACATTCTCTTCTTTGGTAAGTGATTCCGGTGCCACATAAAGCAGTTTGGTAACACCATCAACTATGTCTTGCTTGACACGTTTAATTTCGGTTTTGTTTAAAGAGGAATTTAATACGTGTGCAATCCCATCTTCTTTGGAGACACCCCGTATGGCATCTACCTGATTTTTCATTAAAGCTATTAAAGGGGAAACAATAATGGCTGTGCCTTCTTGCATAAGTGCAGGTAGTTGGTAACACAACGATTTACCTCCTCCTGTGGGCATGATTACAAAGGTGTGATTTCCAGATAAAATGCTTTTAATGACTTCTTCTTGCAATCCCTTAAACTTACTAAAGCCAAAATATGTTTTTAAGGCTTTATGCAAGTCTTTTTCAATTATCGACATGAATCTTTTTAATTTTAATTTACACTTTTATAAAAATACATTAAAATTAAATGCTATTAATTATCCTAATGTATTAAGAGAACTCACAATTTTTTTTTCGTTAGCTTTGTACCCTATTTAAACGAATAAAAAGTTATGAGTTTGAATAACTTTAAAGATACTAAATTCTTTAAAAGCATCAACCCAAAAAAATAATAAATTTTGAACAAGCAGCATTCTATTATACATACTGCAAAACAAACGATTGAGATGGAAAGCAAGGCCATTTTCAATCTTTCAAGTTATATTAACGAAGAATTTGCAGCTGCCGTAGAGTTAATTTACAACTCCAAGGGACGCGTCATTATTACCGGAATTGGTAAAAGTGCCATTATTGCCACTAAAATTGTGGCTACCTTAAATTCCACGGGAACACCTGCTGTTTTTATGCATGCTGCCGATGCCATTCATGGTGATCTAGGTCTGATCCTTGAAAACGATGTGGTTATTTGCATCTCTAAAAGTGGCAATACCCCAGAAATTAAAGTCTTGGTACCCCTTATTAAAAACGCCAAAAACAAAATGGTCGCCATTACGGGCAACAAAGACTCATTTTTGGGCAAACAAGCAGATTATGTTTTAAATGCCTATGTGGAAAAAGAAGCTTGCCCAAACAACCTAGCCCCTACTACCAGCACCACGGCTCAATTGGTGATTGGGGATGCCTTAGCCATTTGCTTGTTGGAACTAAAAGGCTTTTCAAGTAAAGATTTTGCCAAATACCATCCGGGGGGTGCCCTGGGCAAAAAACTCTACCTGCGTGTCAGCGACATGTCTGAAGTCAATCAAAAACCCAGTGTAAGCCTGCATACAGGCATTAAAGACATCATTATTGAAATTACAGAAAAAATGTTGGGGGTTACTGCTGTGGTTGAAGCTGGTAAAATACTAGGAATTATAACCGATGGGGATTTAAGACGTATGTTGAGCAAAACAGACGATTTTACCAACCTGACTGCCAAGGATATCATGAGCGAAAACCCTAAGCGTATAGACGCCAACGCCATGGCTGTGGATGCCATGGAACTGATGGAAAAACATGGAATTTCCCAATTATTGGTAGAGAAAAAAGGACAGTATGCTGGCGTGGTTCACGTACACGATTTAATTAAAGAAGGCATTTTATAATGGCAAAGAAGAATGTGAACGACATGTCTTTCCTCGATCATTTAGAGGATTTACGCTGGCATTTAATTCGTGCTACCATGGCTGTTTTAATCTGTGGTGCTGGTGCTTTTATTTTTTCAGACTTTATTTTCGACACCATTATTTTTGGTCCTAAAAAAATGAGCTTCCCTACCTATAGGTGGCTCTGCAGCATGTCGCAATACATAGGGATAGATACCACCTTTTGTTTGGACGAATTTCCGTTTAGAATCCAGAACCGTACCATGGCCGGACAGTTTTCTGCCCATATTTGGACCTCCATTTATGCGGGTCTGGTTATAGCATTTCCATATATCATATATCAATTCTGGAAATTTTTAAGTCCAGGACTGCACGAAAACGAACGCAAACATTCCAGGGGCTTTATTATTATTTCCTCCTTTCTGTTCTTTTTAGGGGTGTTGTTTGGTTATTATATCGTGACCCCCTTATCCATTAACTTTTTGGGCACTTATAGTGTGAGCAGTGAAATCTCAAACGAAATAGATATCAGCTCCTATATTTCCCTGGTAAGGTCTTCTGCCTTGGCTTCAGGACTTATTTTTGAACTGCCCATCATTATCTATTTTTTAACCAAAATAGGTTTGGTGACCCCACACATATTAAAAAAGTACCGAAAATTCGCCCTGGTCATTGTTTTGGTGGTGTCTGCCATCATCACACCTCCAGACGTGGCCAGTCAAATCATTGTGGCCATCCCTATTTTGGTACTGTATCAGGTGAGTATTTACATCTCTAAAATAGTGGTGAAAAATCAACTTAAAAAAGAAAAAAAACATGTCTGATATTGTTAACGAATTTAATGAGTACCGTTCAAAAATGAACGAAAAAATACTGGCAGATAACAACAAGGTAATCAAGCGTATTTTCAATTTAGATACCAACGCCTATCAAGAAGGTGCTTTGGATGTTAAAACCAAAGAATTGCTGGGTTTGGTCGCTTCAACCGTGTTGCGCTGCGACGACTGTATCAAATACCACCTGGAAACAAGCCATAAAGTAGGTTTGAAAAAAGAAGAAGTGGTTGAGGCCCTAAGCATCGCTACCTTGGTTGGAGGTACCATCGTAATTCCTCATTTACGCCGTGCCTACGAGTTTTGGGATGCCCTGGAAGAAACAGATAGCTTATAAAAAAAAGCAGCCTAACATTTTTTCTTGCAATTACCTGTCTTCTCAAAGTGTGGACAAAGGCTCATAAACACAAACTGTTTTGTTTTTGGCTCTCCCAATTTGAAAAAAGACCGGATAACATATGGCGTACATAGATTAACATGGTAGGCGTTAAACTTTTAATAAATAAAAAGTAGAACCCTTAGAGTATCTTTCAATTTTACTATTTTAGCACCAATTACCCAGTTTTATGAAGTTAAAAGCCGATAATTTAATGAAGTCCTACAACGGACGGAAAGTAGTGAAAGATGTTTCCTTAGAAGTCAACCAAGGGGAAATTGTAGGTCTGTTGGGACCCAATGGCGCAGGTAAAACCACTTCGTTTTACATGATAGTTGGCTTGATCAAACCCAATGGTGGCAGCATTCATTTAGACCAAACCAACATCACCAAGTATCCCATGTACAAACGTGCCCAAAACGGCATAGGGTACTTGGCACAAGAAGCGTCGGTATTTAGAAAACTGAGTATCGAAGACAATATTTTAAGTGTGTTGCAGCTTACCAAGTTGAGCAAAAAGGAACAACACGATAAAATGGAAGAACTGATAGAGGAATTTGGTTTGGGACATATTCGAAAAAGTCGTGGCGATTTATTATCCGGTGGTGAACGAAGACGTACCGAAATAGCAAGGGCCTTGGCCACCGACCCAAGCTTTATTCTATTGGACGAGCCTTTTGCTGGTGTCGATCCCGTAGCTGTGGAAGACATCCAACGTATTGTGGCGCAACTGACCAAAAAAAACATTGGCATCCTTATTACGGACCATAACGTTCAAGAAACCTTGGCCATTACCGATAGAACCTATTTAATGTTTGAAGGAAGCATCTTAAAAGCCGGGGAACCTGAAGAATTGGCTAGCGATGAAATGGTAAGAAAAGTGTACCTTGGTCAGAACTTTGAACTCCGTAAGAAAAAGATCAGGGAGTAAATCTACAAATTCCAAAAAAAAGCTTCTGTCATTCCTGCAAAATCGAAGATTCTCGAATTCAATTTAAGACAATAAGAAT
>NZ_CAXATZ010000045.1:0-19635 GCF_963971605.1 uncultured Xanthomarina sp. | reverse complement strand
TTAATTAGTAGGGGTTTTTTAATTTAAGCAAGAAAGTATCTTGGGCGAGAAGTTTATGCTGAGCGCAGTCGAAGTGAGCCCTAGTAGGCCAACGTTAAATTTGAAGCCCTTACTTTAATTAGTAGGGGTTTTTTGATTTAAGCAAGAAAGTATCTTGGGCGAGAAGTTTGTGCTGAGCGCAGTCGAAGTGAGCCCTAGTAGGCCAACGATAAATTTGAAGCCCTTACTTTAATTAGTAGGGGTTTTTAATTTAAGCAAGAAAGTATCTTGGGCGAGAAACCTAACTTTCGGCAAACAGTTTTACACTTAACATGTAAGGCAAACCCTGTAGCGCCAAGTCTCAATTTATCAATAAAAAAAGCCTTTCAATATTATAGAAAGGCTTTTTTTATTTTGCCAAAGCTTTATATTTTAAAGGTTATTACAGGTCTTTTGGCATGATTTACTAAATCTTCGCTTATACTGCCATTTAAAAAATGAGCAATACCTTGTCTGCCATGCGTGCTGATACCAATTAAATCGGCATCGATAATGTGGGAAAAGTTTAAAATGCCTTTTTCAACATTTTCATCATTATAAATGTTAATGGTGTAATTTTTAAAATCGTAACCATTTATAAAATCCAAGATCCTGGCATTTGCCTTTGCGGTTGTTGTAAAGTTGCTGGCCGTGTTAACCATTAATAAATGCAGTTTTGCATTAAAAGCCTTGGCCAATTCAGAGGCTTGCCTATAGGTTTCTTTGTTGTCGTTTTTAAAATCGGAAGCAAAAACAATATTGTTTATGTCAAAGTTTTTATGTTCGTTTTTAATCACCAAAACAGGAACTTCAGATGTTCTAACCACTTTTTCGGTATTGGACCCAATAAACATCTCCTTAAACCCAGAAGCTCCATGGGAACCCATAACAATTAAATCCACATGGTTTTGTTTGGCAGTATCGGCAATTCCAGAAAAAGATTGGTTAAAATCTACCGTTTCATGGACTGTAATGCCATCCAGGTAGTCCTTGGCCAAAACTTCTTCAAATTTTTTGTGAGCCAATTTCATGAAAAATACAGCTTCCGGCAGTTCGCTATGGTGGCTAAGTGCATCCACTTGACTTAATGGAAGTTCCAATAAATGGGTTAAGAATATTTCGCTTCCGTATTTTTTTGCTAGTTGTGCAGCTACTTTTAAGGCGTTTTCGGCTTCTTCGGAAAAATCTGTTGGTACAAGAAGTTTTTTCATAGTTGGTAGTTAATTGTCGTTAAATTGATGTCTTTAAAATTAAGAATAAAAATTGACATTTCAATCATTATGTATTTCAATATAAATATTGTATATTTGCAGCGTTGTAAGAATTAAGAGATATGAGGGGACGGAAAGTCCCCTCTTTTTATACCAAAAAATGTTTAGAACAACTGTTGAAAAATTACTGAAAGAAGGCCTGGAACAAAAACAAAACTTGTTTTTAATAGACCTAACCATTACAGAAGACAATTCCATTAAGGTGGTTATCGATGGAGACCATGGTGTTACTGTGGAAGATTGCATGTTTATAAGTCGTGCTATTGAACATAACCTGGACAGGGAAGAACAGGATTTTTCTTTAGAGGTTGCTTCGGCTGGTGCTACGGCACCTTTAGTAAATGTGAGACAGTACAAGAAAAACATTGGACGGACTTTAGAGCTTAAAACAAACGATAAAGTTATAGAAGCGGATCTTATAGAAGCAACAGACAATAACATTAAAGTACAGTGGAAATCCAGAGAGCCTAAACCTGTTGGAAAAGGCAAAGTGACTGTACAAAATGAGGCAGAAATAGCCTACAAAGATATAGTAGAAGCAAAAGTTATGATAAAATTTTAATTCAAAAGAGATATGGAAAATCTTGCGTTAATTGAATCGTTTTCAGAATTCAAAGACGACAAATTAATAGATCGTGTCACGTTAATGGCAATTCTTGAGGATGTGTTTAGAAATGCCTTAAAAAAGAAATTTGGAGACGACGATAATTTTGATATTATTATAAACCCTGATAAGGGAGATTTGGAAATTTGGAGAAATAGAGTAGTTGTTGCTGATGGAGAAGTTGTAGATCCAAATCAAGAAATATCTTTAACTGAAGCTCGTAAAATAGAACCAGATTTTGAAGTAGGGGAAGATGTGTCTGAAGAAGTAAAGCTTATAGACCTTGGACGTCGTTCTATTTTAGCGTTAAGACAAAACTTGATTTCTAAAATACATGAACACGATAACACTAATATCTACAAACAATTCAAGGATTTAGTAGGTGAAATCTATACGGCAGAAGTGCATCATATTCGTCACAGAGCTGTCATTTTATTGGATGATGAAGGAAACGAGATTATTTTGCCAAAAGAAAAACAAATCCCTTCAGATTTCTTTAGAAAAGGAGATAACGTTCGTGGAATCATTGAAAGTGTAGAGCTTAAAGGGAATAAGCCAGCCATTATCATGTCACGTACCTCGCCAATATTTTTAGAGAAATTGTTCGAACAGGAAATCCCTGAGGTTTTTGATGGGTTAATTACCATTAAAAATGTGGTGAGAATCCCAGGAGAAAAAGCCAAAGTGGCAGTAGACTCTTATGATGATAGAATTGACCCTGTTGGAGCTTGTGTGGGAATGAAAGGGTCTAGAATCCATGGTATCGTTCGTGAATTAGGAAACGAAAATATAGATGTTATCAACTATACAAACAACTTACAGCTTTACATTACAAGAGCTTTAAGTCCTGCACGCGTAACATCCATCAAAATTGATGAAGAAAACAAGCGCGCAGAAGCTATTTTAAAACCAGAAGAAGTTAGCAAGGCCATTGGTCGTGGTGGACACAACATACGTTTGGCTGGCCAACTTACAGGTTATGAAATAGACGTATTTAGAGAAGGTGCAGAAGAAGATGTGGAATTATCTGAGTTCTCAGATGAAATAGAAAGCTGGATCATTGCTGAATTTAGCAAAGCTGGTCTGGACACAGCAAAAAGTGTCTTGGAGCAAGAAGTTGCAGATTTAGTGAAAAGAACAGATTTAGAAGAAGAAACAATTATTGACGTTATTAGAATTCTTAGGGAAGAATTTGAAGAATAACATATTTTTAGGTTATATTAAAGGCAATTTATGGCTGAAACAATTAGATTAAATAAAGTATTACGCGAGTTAAACATATCTTTAGATCGTGCTGTGGAGTATTTGGACTCCAAAGGCATTGAAATAGAGAAACGTCCAACTACAAAAATTTCAGACGAGGTTTACCAAGTCCTTTCAGACGAATTTCAAACAGATGCCAATAAAAAAATGGCATCTCAAGAAGTGAGCGAAGCAAAACAGAAAGAAAAAGAAGCCCTGAAAGAACAGCGTGAACGCGAGATTGAAGAAAAAGAAAAAGCTAGAGCAAAAAGAGAGGCTGCTGCTAAAGAAGCCGAAGTTGTTAAAGCTAAATCTACGTTGTCTGGTCCAAAACAAGTTGGTAAAATAGACTTGGAGCCTCATAAAAAAGTTGCCGAAACGCCTGCCAAAAAAGAGGAAGAAGCTGTTAAAGCCGAAAAACCTCAAGAAAAGGTTGAAAAGCCAAAAGAAGAAAAAGTAGCAGAGGATAAGCCAAAAGAAAAAGTAGCAGAGAAACCTCAGGAAAAGGTTGTTGAAAAAACGGCTGAAAAACCTGTAGCAGAAGCTCCAAAAAAAGAGTTGGCTAAAGAAGAAGCTCCTGTTGCTGATGAAAAATTAAAAACACAGTACCAAAAACTTTCAGGGCCAAAAATTGCTGGAGATAAAATAGATTTATCGCAATTTAACAAGCCAAAGAAAAAAACCGACGATAAGAAAAAAGACGATAAGTCCACTGCCAATAAGAAAAAACGTCGAAGAATAAGCAAAGCCGGAGCACCAGGCTCAGGAAACGGGAATACCACTTCAACTAGAGTTGGAAACGATAGGTTTAAAGGAAAAGCTGGTTCTGGAAAAGGTAGAAGAAATATTGTAAAAGAGGAGCCTAGCGAAGAAGAAGTACAAAAACAAGTTCGCGAAACCCTGGAGAAACTTCAAGGAAAATCCAGCAAAGGAAAAGGAGCCAAATACCGTAGGGACAAAAGAGACCAACACAGGGAGCAAACGGCCAAGGAATTACAGGCTGAAGCAGCAGATAGTAAAATTTTAAAAGTAACCGAATTTGTTACTGCCAGCGAAGTTGCCACCATGATGGATGTACCAGTAACACAAATTATTTCTGCCTGTATGTCTTTAGGAATGATGGTTACTATGAACCAGCGTTTGGATGCAGAAACCTTAAGTATTGTAGCTGATGAATTTGGTTACCAAGTGGAATTTGTTACTGCAGATATTGAAGAGTCTTTAGAAAAAGTAGAAGACAAACCAGAAGATTTAATAGAACGTGCACCTATTGTAACTGTTATGGGTCACGTAGATCATGGTAAAACATCTTTATTGGACTACATACGTAAAGAAAATGTTATTGCTGGAGAATCTGGTGGTATTACACAACATATTGGAGCCTATGGGGTTCAATTGGAAAATGGTCAAAAAATCGCCTTTTTGGATACACCTGGTCACGAAGCCTTTACCGCCATGCGTGCTCGTGGTGCCCAAGTAACAGATATTGCCATTATTGTAGTTGCTGCAGACGATGATATCATGCCACAAACCAAAGAAGCCATTGCCCATGCGCAAGCTGCTGGAGTTCCAATAGTGTTTGCCATTAATAAAATTGATAGACCTACGGCAAATCCAGATAAAATTAAAGAAGGCCTTGCCAGTATGAATTTATTGGTTGAAGATTGGGGAGGAAAAATTCAATCCCATGATATTTCTGCAAAAATGGGAACAGGTGTCAAGGAATTGTTGGAAAAAGTCTTGTTGGAAGCCGAATTATTGGAGCTGAAGGCAAATCCAAACAAACCTGCAGTTGGAACCGTTGTAGAAGCTTTCTTGGATAAAGGACGTGGCTATGTGTCTACCATCTTGGTGCAAGCAGGAACCCTTAGGGTTGGAGACTATGTATTAGCTGGTAAAAACAGTGGAAAAGTGAAAGCCATGCATGATGAGCGTGGCAACGAAGTTAAAGAAGCTGGTCCTTCAACTCCAGTATCGATCTTAGGATTGGATGGAGCACCTCAAGCAGGAGATAAGTTCAGTGTTTTTGAAGACGAACGTGAAGCAAAACAAATTGCAACCAAACGTACCCAATTACAACGTGAGCAATCTGTTAGAACCCAAAGACATATTACTTTGGATGAAATAGGAAGGCGTATTGCCCTTGGAGACTTCCAGGAACTAAACATCATTTTAAAAGGAGATGTGGATGGTTCTGTGGAAGCTTTAACCGATTCGTTCCAAAAATTATCTACAGAAGAAATTCAGGTGAACATCATTCATAAAGGTGTAGGTGCCATTACAGAAAGTGATGTATTGTTGGCTACAGCTTCAGATGCCATCATTATTGGATTCAACGTAAGACCAATGGGTAATGCGCGTCAGATAGCTGATAAGGAAGAAATCGATATCAGAATGTACTCGATTATTTACGATGCCATCAACGACCTAAAAGATGCTATGGAAGGTATGTTGTCTCCAGAACTTAAAGAAGAGATCACTGGAACAGCCGAGATAAGGGAAATCTTTAAAGTTTCTAAAATTGGTAGCATTGCAGGATGTATGGTAACTTCCGGTAAAATATACAGAAACTCCGGAGTGCGTTTAATTCGCGATGGAGTTGTTGTATACACTGGCGAGTTGGCTTCATTAAAACGTTTTAAAGACGATGTTAAAGAAGTTTCCAAAGGATACGATTGTGGAATGCAAATTAAAAACTATAACGATATTAAAGAAGGTGATATTATAGAAGCCTATCACGAAGTGGAAGTTAAAAAGAAATTGAAATAATTTCTAAATCTTATTAAAAAAAACAGCGACCAATGAGTCGCTGTTTTTGATTTATGTAGATTTTATTTGTTTTAACGTTTAAATTTTCTTTCAGAATATTGCCCAAGTTGATATGCAATAAAAATGGGCAGCAAAACAAATCCTATGTATTTTTCTAACAGATTGTAATGAGATAAAATCATTATAATTGC
Source organism: uncultured Xanthomarina sp. (assembly GCF_963971605.1). Classification (NCBI taxonomy): domain Bacteria; kingdom Pseudomonadati; phylum Bacteroidota; class Flavobacteriia; order Flavobacteriales; family Flavobacteriaceae; genus Xanthomarina; species uncultured Xanthomarina sp. The sequence goes on along the minus strand of NZ_CAXATZ010000045.1, from coordinate 13,540 downwards.
AGTGGAAATTCCAATAAAAATAAGATCGAAAGCTCGCTTTTTTGTTTTCATGATAATCAAGTTGTTTTAATTCTTATTACTAAATTTATGGAATTATTCAGATAAAAACCTTTATTCTTTGTCTTTTTTAGGTTTAAAAATAAATGCAGTTGGGAATTTGGACTTCACCTTAACCAAAGCTCTGTCTGCCTCCAAACGGGTTCTAAAGTTTCCAACCCAAATTTTGTAGTTTGGTGTTTCGTAAACCAATTTGGATGCCATTTCCAAATCCATGCTTTTAAAGGTGCTTTGCGATTTTTCAGCCTCAGACCTGTTTCCGGAATAAATTTGGATACGATACCTATCCGAGGTGTTTTCCGAAGTGTTAATTTCAGTTTTTAACTTCAATAATTGGGTTATTTCTTCATCTTGATTGATAATAACATTGCCTTGTTGGGCAAAACTTTCACTGGTAAAACTAGCCATAAAAACTATGGCAAGAAGGCTGTTTTTAGGGTTCAATATTTTCATTTTCAACAATATTTAATGCAAATGTATGCCTTATAAACTAATTTTTATAGGGATTTATTATTTAGAATTCCTCTAAATTACCAATTAACACTTCTGTAACATTTCTAAAATCGACTTTTAATATTACTTTTGCGAGTGATTTTATAATTGTATTTTTTCTTCACATATGTGAAAAAATCATACCAAAGTTTAGAAGTTAATTCAACCATTAATATGAAACAGGTGAGTAACCGTAAGTTAGGCAGAAATATTCTTACACTAAGTTTAATTTTTATTCTAACACTTTCAACCTCAATTTTCGCTCAAGATGGCGACCCGGAAAAAGGAAAGTCTTTGTTTAATTCCAATTGTGCTGCTTGTCATAAGTTAGATAAAAAAATGACAGGTCCTGCTTTGCGTAATATTGAGCAAAAGTTGGCTGATGAGCAAGGATTGGATAGAGAATGGCTAGCAGCTTGGATTCGTAACAGTTCAGCGCTTATCAAGGCAGGAGATACCTATGCCAACAAAATTTATGATGAGTATGGTGGCGCAGCCATGACAGCTTTCCCTCAGTTATCCGATGAAGATATTAGCCACATTCTTGCTTACACAGCACAAGAACCAGAGGTGCCTGCACAAGTGGCAGGAACAGAAGCAACAGGTGCTGCAGCAGGTTCAGGGTCTGGAGTTTCCAATAAAATAATTTTAGGAGCCTTGGCTCTATTGTTTGCCTTATTGGCTATGGCTTTGGTGTTGGTAAGACGTACTTTAAATCGTTTTGCTGAAGCCAAAGGGGTGAATTTGGAACAAACCAAGCGTACACCAATCTGGAAAGCCTTCGTTCAAAATCAGTTTTTGGTATTGGTTACGGCTATTATCCTCTTGTTGGCAAGTGGTTATTATTTATATGGTTACATGATGCAAATTGGTGTAGACCAAGGATATCAACCAGTTCAACCAATTCATTTCTCACACAAAATTCACGCAGGTGATAATGGAATCGATTGTAAATTCTGTCACTCTTCTGCAAGAGTTAGTAAAACTTCAGGTATACCATCTTTAAATGTTTGTATGAACTGTCATAAATCTATTTATGAAGTAGCTGAATCTACAGCAACTGAAGAGTACAGCAAGGAATTTTACGATGGAGAGATCAAAAAGTTATATGATGCTGTAGGATGGAGTGATGAAGACCAAAGCTATACAGGCGAATCTCAACCAGTTAAATGGATACGAATCCATAATTTGCCAGACTTTGCCTATTTCAACCACTCACAACACGTTACTGTTGCTGGATTAGAGTGTCAAACATGTCATGGTCCTGTTGAAACCATGGAAATCATGTATCAATATTCTCCGTTAACCATGGGATGGTGTGTTGAATGTCACAGAACAACCAATGTAAAAGTTGAAGACAATGCTTACTACACCAAAATTCATGAAGAATTATCGAAAAAGTATGGTGTAGAAAAGCTTACTGCTGCTCAAATGGGTGGACTGGAATGTGGTAAGTGTCACTACTAAGAAAATATTGATTGGTCTGAAAAGATTGTCAAAAAACAATAAATTAAATAAGAAGTAATTCAATTATATAATATGTCATCAAACAAGAAATACTGGAAAAGTGTTGAAGAGCTAAACGAGAATAGCTCTATTGTTGAGACGCTACAACAAAACGAGTTTGTTAAAGAAATTCCTACCGATGAGTTTTTAGGTGATAAAAATTCTTTGGAGAGTTCTAAAACAACACGTCGTGATTTCTTAAAATATGTTGGTTTTAGTACAGCTGCTGCATCTTTGGCAGCCTGTGAAGGACCAGTTATTAAATCCATTCCTTATGTGGTGCAGCCGGAAGAAATTGTTCCTGGTGTTGCTAATTATTATGCCACAACCATAGCAAATGGATTTGATTTTGCTAGCGTATTAGTGAAAACCCGTGAAGGTCGTCCTATTAAAATCGAAAACAATACTATGGCAACTACCAATGGTGGAGCAAATGCCAGGGTAAATGCATCGGTTTTGGATTTATACGACAGTATGAGGATGCAAGGTCCTGTAAAAGGAGATACTTATGTTTCTTGGGAAGATTTAAATGCTGAAGTTACCAACAAGTTAACAGCTTTAAGTGGTTCTGGTAAACAAATTGTTTTGTTAACTCAAACTTTTGCAAGTCCATCAACCACAAAATTGATTGCTGAGTTCAAACAAAAATACGGAAACGTAAACCACGTAGTTTATGACGCTATATCAGAATCTGCTGCTCTAGATGCATATCAAGCTAAATATAATGAAAGAGGATTGGCAAATTACGATTTCTCCAAAGCTGACACCATAGTATCCATTGGTGCAGATTTTCTTAGCGATTGGCAAGGAGGAGGTTTCGACTCCGGTTATGCTGCTGGACGTGTGCCAACCAACGGGAAAATGTCTCGTCACATTCAGTTTGAGTCTAACATGTCTTTAACTGGAGCCAATGCAGACAAGCGTGTACCTTTAACGCCAAGCCAACAAAAATTGGCTTTGGCCAAATTATATAGTGAGGTTGTTGGTGGATCTGTCTCTGTAGATTTACCTGAACATATCTCAACCGCAATAAGCAATGCAGCTTCACAGATTAAAAAAGCTGGAAGTAATGCTGTTGTTGTTACAGGAATTCAAGACGTGAATGCACAAACAGTAGTTTTAGAAATTAATGAATACTTAAATTCTAAAGCTTTTGATCCTGCTACCCCTATTAAAACAAGGCAAGGAAATGATAAAGCCGTAAATACCTTAATTGCTGATATGAAAGCAGGTAAAGTAGGCGCTATCATTATGAGTGGAGTAAATCCATTATATACATTGCCAAATGCAGCAGATTTTGCTGAAGGTTTGGCACAAACAGAGCTTTCAGTTACTTTCTCAATGAAAGCTGATGAAACCTCAACACAAACACAATACATTGCTGCAGCTCCACATTACCTGGAGTCTTGGGGAGACGTAGAGTTGAAAAAAGGACATTTTGCTTTAATACAACCAACCATACGTCCTTTATTCGATACAAAACAATTTCAAGATGCTTTATTAAACTGGACTGGAAATACCATGTCCTATCACGATTATATCAAGCAAACTTGGAACGAAAACATTTTAGGTGGCTCATCATTTAGTCAAGCCTTACACGATGGTATTTTTGTTTCCAACGGAAACGTTACAACCTCAAGTGTAACAAGTGCAGCTTCCAATGACGACAAGACTTTTGTAGGAGGTATTATAGAAGATGTGGCTCAAGGTTTGGGATTAAAGAATGACGATGATGCACAAACCGAACAAACAATTAGTGCTCCAGCTGTTTCTGGAGGCCAAGCAGCAAGAGCTTTAGCTTCTTCTGTGTCTTCTGAAGGTTTCGAGTTAACATTGTACCCAAAAGTAGGAATGGGAGATGGCCAACAAGCCAATAACCCATGGTTACAGGAGTTTCCAGATCCAATTACAAGAACATCTTGGGATAACTATTTAACAATTTCCAGAGCTGATGCAGAAGCCTTAGGCTTAAAGAATGAGCATGTGGCAGATGGTGCTTTAAACGGTAGTTATGCTAATGTAACTGTAAATGGAACCACTTTGGAAAATGTGCCAGTGATGATTCAGCCAGGACAAGCAAAAGGATCTGTAGGTCTAGCCTTTGGTTATGGTAGAAGAATTGGTTTAAAAAGCGAAATGAAAACAGGTGTTAATGCTTATGTGTTATACCAAGATTTCAATAATGTACAAAATGTAAGCGTTACAGCTGCTTCAGGAATGCACGAGTTTGCCTCTGTACAGTTGCACAATACGTTAATGGGTCGTGGAGATATTATTAAGGAAACCACTTTAGAGATATTCAACACTAAAGATAAATCTGTTTGGAATGCAGTTCCTGTAGTTTCATTGAATCACGTTGAAACTCCAGTATCTTCACCAGAAGTTGACCTGTGGGATGAATTTGATCGTTCTATAGGACATCACTTTAACTTATCTATAGACTTAAATGCCTGTACAGGATGTGGTGCTTGTGTGATTGCATGTCATGCTGAAAACAACGTTCCGGTTGTAGGTAAAGAAGAAGTACGTAAAAGTAGAGATATGCACTGGTTGCGTATTGATAGATATTATTCTTCAGAAGAATCTTTTGAAGGCGATAACGAAAAGAAAGAAAATATTTCAGGATTGGGAAGTTCATTAAGTGAATTTGGTGAAATGGAGCATGCTTCAGAAAACCCACAAGTTGCTTTCCAACCAGTTATGTGCCAGCACTGTAACCATGCACCATGTGAAACAGTTTGCCCTGTTGCAGCAACATCCCATGGTCGTCAAGGTCAAAACCATATGGCATACAACCGTTGTGTTGGTACAAGATACTGTGCAAACAACTGTCCGTATAAAGTACGTCGTTTTAACTGGTTCTTATACTCTCAAAACGATGAGTTCGATTATCATATGAATGACGATTTAGGACGTATGGTATTAAATCCAGACGTTGTAGTACGTTCTCGTGGTGTTATGGAAAAATGTTCTATGTGTATTCAAAAAACACAAAAAACCATTCTAGATGCGAAGCGTGATGGACGTGAAATTAAAGATGGCGAATTCCAAACGGCTTGTTCTGCAGCTTGTAACAATGGAGCTATGGTGTTTGGCGACATCAATGATAAAGAAAGTAAAGTTGCAAAACTTTTAGAAGATAAACGTATGTATCACTTATTGGAACATGTAGGCACAAAACCAAATGTGCAGTATCATACTAAAGTGAGAAATACAACCGAAGCATAATAAAAACGAATTAAGAAAATAATTATAAAAGGATTATGGCGTCTCATTACGAAGCACCTATTAGAAGACCTTTAGTTACAGGCGAAAAATCATACCACGATGTATCTGTGGATGTAGCAAGACCTGTTGAAGGTAAAGCAAACAAATCTTGGTGGATAGTTTTTTCTATAGCACTAGTAGCTTTTCTCTGGGGAATAGGATGTATCATTTACACAATATCAACAGGTATCGGAACTTGGGGTTTAAATAAAACCGTAGGTTGGGCTTGGGATATTACCAATTTCGTTTGGTGGGTTGGTATTGGTCACGCAGGAACATTAATTTCTGCAGTACTATTACTTTTCCGTCAAAAATGGAGAATGGCAATTAACCGTTCTGCCGAAGCAATGACAATTTTCTCAGTGGTACAAGCAGGTTTGTTCCCAATCATTCACATGGGTCGTCCATGGTTGGGTTACTGGGTATTACCTATCCCAAACCAATTTGGATCTCTATGGGTAAACTTTAACTCTCCATTACTTTGGGACGTATTTGCTATCTCAACGTATTTATCAGTGTCTTTAGTATTCTGGTGGACTGGTTTACTACCTGATTTTGCCATGTTAAGAGATAGAGCAATTAAACCTTTCCAAAAGAAAATCTATTCCTTATTGAGCTTTGGTTGGTCTGGAAGAGCTAAAGATTGGCAACGTTTTGAAGAAGTATCTTTGGTACTTGCTGGTTTGGCAACTCCATTGGTACTTTCAGTGCATACCATTGTATCTTTTGACTTCGCAACTTCGGTTATTCCAGGATGGCATACCACCATTTTCCCTCCTTACTTTGTTGCTGGAGCCGTATTCTCAGGATTTGCTATGGTAAACACACTTCTTATTATTATGAGAAAAGTTTGTAACCTTGAAGATTATATTACAGTGCAGCACATCGAATTAATGAACATAGTAATCATGATTACCGGTTCTATAGTTGGTGTGGCTTATATTACAGAGTTGTTTATTGCATGGTATTCAGGTGTTGAATACGAACAATATGCCTTTTTAAACAGAGCCACTGGACCTTACTGGTGGGCATATTGGGCCATGATGACCTGTAACGTGTTCTCACCACAGTTCATGTGGTTTAAGAAACTTAGAACTAGCATCATGTTCTCATTCTTTATTTCTATTGTTGTAAATATTGGAATGTGGTTTGAACGATTTGTTATTATTGTTACCTCTTTACATAGAGATTACTTACCATCTTCATGGACCATGTTCTCTCCAACATTTGTAGATATAGGTATTTTTATAGGAACTATTGGATTCTTCTTTGTGCTATTCTTATTATACTCAAGAACATTCCCTGTAATCGCCCAAGCAGAGGTAAAAACCATTTTAAAATCTTCTGGCGAAAGCTATAAAAACATTAGAGAAAGAGGAGACAGTTTAGTAGGTACAGGAGCAGACGTAAGAACTTCTGGAAGTCAAGTTAAAAAAACAAAAAACGACGAGTAGCATATGGAAACTTCAAAAGTAATTCACGCTATTTATACAGATGATGATGTATTAATGTCTGCCGTAAAAAAAGTAAAGGCAGAGAGACATCACATAGAAGAAATATATACACCTTTTCCAGTTCACGGACTAGATAAAGCTATGGGATTGGCACCAACAAGAATTGCAATCACTTCATTTTTGTATGGTTGTGTTGGATTAATCGTGGCCATTGTAATGATGAACTATATCATGATTGAAGATTGGCCTCAAAACATAGGTGGAAAACCAAGTTTTAGCTATATGGAAAATATGCCAGCTTTTGTGCCAATTATGTTTGAGCTTACCGTGTTTTTTGCAGCCCACTTAATGGTAATTACCTTCTATCTAAGAAGTAGAATGTGGCCATTTAAAGAAGCTGAAAATCCAGATCCAAGAACCACAGACGACCATTTTTTAATGGAAATTGCTGTTCATGGCAATAAAACTGAGTTGGAAAGCTTGCTTAGGGAAACAGGTGCAGTTGAAATTAAATTAATAGAAAAAGAAGCACATTAATATTATAATATGAAGAGCTTAGTAAAAATAACGGTTATAGCAATAATATTCGCATCGTTTGTGTCTTGCCAAAACAAGTCAAGACCTAACTACCAGTTTATGCCAAATATGTATGAGCCTGTAGGATATGAAACATATTCAGAATCCCAAGCTTTTAGAACTGGTGTTGAAGCACAATTACCTGTTGAAGGAACCGTACCTAGAGGTCATACACCTTTTGATTACAAAAATACCATAGAAGACTTTATGTTGGCGAAAGCAAACTTGAAAAGTCCTTTGGATTCAACCCAAGTAGACCTGATTGAAGCAAAGGTGTTATACGATATTTATTGTGCCATTTGTCACGGAACTAAAGGTGATGGTCAAGGAAACTTGGTTAAAAGAGAAAAAATACTAGGGATTCCAAGATATGACGATATAGGTAGAGCCATCACAGAAGGTAGTATTTACCATACCATTTACTATGGTAAAAACACCATGGGTTCTTATGCAAACCAGCTAAATGAAGAAGAGCGTTGGCAAGTAGTAGCATACGTATTGGATTTAAAAGCTAATTTAGAAAAGTAAGAAAGATAAAGATTAAATATAGATATGTACACAATCTCAAATAAATTAAAGACATTTTCTATAGCCTTAATAATTTTAGGACTATTGGGTGTAGGATATGGTTTTATGACATCTCATAAATCTTTTGAAGAAGTTGAAACCATGCTTGCAGAAGAAACAGCTCATCATGGTGGAGGTCATGCTGTGGCAACTGAAGCTCATGTGGTAGCCGATGATTCGGATCATTCAGATAATAGTCACCAAGCTAATGCGCACGATGCTACTGCAGATGTAGAACATCATGTAGACGATCATGCCAAACACGTTGAACATGTGCAACACCAAATCGCAAACAGACCTTGGTCTGCCTTGTATGTAGCTGCCTTTTTCTTCTTTATGATTGCTCTTGGAGTTTTGGCATTTTATGCCATCCAGTATGCATCTCAAGCAGGTTGGTCTCCAGTACTATTTAGGGTTATGGAAGGTATTACAGCTTATGTTTTACCTGGAGGTCTTATTGTTTTGGCCATTGCCGTTGCTTCTGGAACCATAGGGCATTACAATATTTTTATATGGATGGACCCTGACGTGGTAGCTCATGATAAACTGTTGCAAGGAAAATCTGGTTGGTTAAGTTTGGGATGGTTTGCCGTTAGAGGATTAATATTTATTGCAGGTTGGAGTTTGTACAGACATTTTTCGCGTAAATTTAGTATTGCTAACGATACAGCAACAGACAATAGTAACTTTAAGAAAGCTTTCCGTATTTCTGCAGCCTTTTTGGTGTTCTTTATTTACACAGAATCTATTATGTCGTGGGATTGGATCATGAGTGTGGATCCACACTGGTTTAGTACCTTATTTGGTTGGTATGTGTTTGCTGGAATGGCAGTAAGTGGTATCACTGTAATTGCATTTATATCCCTATATCTAAAATCAAGAGGTCATTTGGAAATTGTTAACGATAGTCATATTCATGACCTGGCAAAATTCATGTTCGGATTTAGCATTTTTTGGGCTTATTTATGGTTCTCTCAATTCATGTTGATTTGGTATGCAAATATTCCAGAAGAAGTCACTTATTTCATTACTCGTATAGAAGATTATAATGGACTGTTCTTTGGTATGTTGGTATTAAACTTCGTATTCCCATTCTTAGTATTGATGAATAGCGATTACAAACGTATCCCTTGGTTTGTTGTAATGGCTGGAATTATCATATTAATTGGACATTATATTGATGTTTATGTTATGATTATGCCTGCTACGGTTGGAGATAGATGGAGCTTTGGTATTCCAGAAATAAGTTCAGTAATGTTATTTGCAGGACTGTTCTTGTTCATCGTGTTTACTGCTTTAACTAAAGCACCATTAGTAGTAAAAAGAAACCCGTTCCTAAAGGAAAGTGAACATTTTCATTATTAAAAATTAATTAAAGAAGAGAAAAGACAATGACAGCTTTTTTAACAATTATAATAGTACTTTTTGTAGCTGTTGCCATATGGCAAATGGTTAAAATATTTGATTTGGCCCAAGTAGGAGTATCAAATAGCCAGATAGCAACAGATAACGATAACAAAATAAACGCATACCTAATGTTGGCTTTCTTAGCTTTCATTTACATCATTACCATTGTTAGTTTTGTTAAATGGGGAGATTTGCCTTTAATGTCAAATGCGGCATCAGAACACGGTTCTCAAATAGATAATTTAATGATTATCTCAATGATCATTATTTTTATAGTACAGACCGTTACCCAATTCCTATTACACTATTTTGCTTACAAATATAGAGGTGAAAAAGGTAAAAAAGCTTTGTTTTATGCAGATAACAACACCTTGGAAGCTATCTGGACCATTATTCCTGTTATTGTTCTAGCTGGATTGATTATTTACGGATTGTTTACTTGGACAAGCATAATGAACGTGAATGAGGACGACGACCCTTTGGTGATAGAACTTTATGCCCAACAATTTAGCTGGAAAGCCAGATATGGTGGAAACGACAATACCTTAGGAAAAGCGAACGTGAGATTAATTAATTTAGACAATGCTAACATTTTAGGATTGGATGAATCTGATCCAAATGCACAAGACGATATTATTACAACAGAAGTGCATTTACCAGTAGGAAAACCGGTTTTGTTTAAAATGCGTTCTCAAGACGTATTACACTCTGCATATATGCCACACTTTAGAGCACAAATGAACTGTGTTCCTGGCATGGTAACCCAATTTGGATTTACTCCTACAGTAACCACAGCAGAAATGAGGCAAACACCAGAGATCATGGAAAAGGTTGCCAATATCAACAGAATTAGGGTTGAAAAAAGCAAGGAATTGGCGGCTAAAGGTGAACCAGCTCTAGATCCATATGAATTTGATTATTTATTGTTATGTAATAAAATATGTGGAAAATCACATTATAACATGCAAATGAATATCATTGTTGAAACTCAAGAAGAGTACGACGCTTGGATAAAAGAACAAAAAGAATTTAAAGATTCTTTAATTAAGTAAATTAAGAAACGGTTTTAAAAAGTATATAATAGATTATGTCAACACACGCAGATACTCACGCACACGAAGACGATCACGGGCATCATCATAAAGAAACATTCGTGACTAAATACATATTTAGTCAGGATCATAAAATGATATCTAAACAATACCTTATTACAGGTACTATTATGGGTGTTATAGGTGTTTTAATGTCCATCATGTTTCGTATGCAAATTGCATGGCCAGAAGAACCAAATATATTGTTTGAGGCTTTATTAGGAAAATGGGCTCCAGGAGGGGTTATGGATGCAGATATTTATTTGGCATTGGTAACCATTCACGGAACCATCATGGTTTTCTTTGTGTTAACTGCTGGATTAAGTGGTACCTTTAGTAACCTATTGATTCCGTTGCAAATTGGAGCTAGGGATATGGCTTCAGGATTCCTGAACATGATTTCATATTGGTTGTTTTTCTTATCCAGTGTTATCATGATTATCTCTCTGTTTGTTGAAGCAGGACCAGCTGCTGCAGGTTGGACAATCTATCCGCCACTATCGGCATTACCTATGGCTCAAGGTGGTTCCGGAATGGGTATGACCTTGTGGTTGGTGTCTATGGCTATCTTTATTGCGTCTTCACTATTAGGCTCATTGAATTATATTGTAACAGTTATAAACTTAAGAACTAAAGGAATGTCCATGACAAGACTTCCACTTACCATTTGGGCATTTTTTGTAACTGCTATCATTGGTGTGGTGTCTTTCCCAGTATTATTGTCAGCAGCTTTATTGTTGATTATGGATAGAAGCTTTGGAACCTCTTTCTTCTTATCGGATATTTTTATTCAAGGTGAAGTTTTGCATTATCAAGGTGGATCCCCTGTTTTATTTGAACATTTATTCTGGTTCTTAGGACATCCAGAGGTGTATATAGTTATCTTACCTGCCATGGGTATGGTTTCAGAAATTATGGCATCAAATTCACGTAAACCTATTTTTGGGTATCGTGCCATGATTGCTTCTATTTTAGCTATCGCATTTCTATCAACCATAGTTTGGGGTCACCATATGTTTATCTCAGGAATGAATCCGTTTTTAGGGTCTGTATTTACTTTCACAACATTATTGATTGCCATTCCTTCAGCTGTAAAAGCTTTTAACTGGATCACAACCATCTGGAAAGGTAACTTACAAATGAATACAGCCATGTTATTCTCCATTGGTTTTGTTTCTACATTTATTACCGGAGGTTTAACAGGTATTATTTTGGGTGATTCTGCTTTGGATATTAACGTTCACGATACCTACTTTGTAATTGCTCACTTCCATTTGGTAATGGGTATCTCAGCTCTTTACGGAATGTTCGCAGGTGTTTATCATTGGTACCCAAGAATGTTTGGTAGAATGATGAACAAAAACCTAGGATATATTCACTTTTGGGTAACAGCTATTTGTGCTTATGGTGTATTCTTCCCAATGCATTTTATTGGAATGGCAGGCTTACCAAGAAGATATTACACAAATTCAGCGTTCCCATTGTTTGATGATTTAGCAAATGTTAATGTGGTAATTACCGTATTTGCCATCATTGGTGGTGCTTTCCAATTGGTATTCCTTTACAATTTCTTTGTAAGTATCTTCTTTGGAAAGAAAGCCCCTCAAAACCCATGGAGATCTACTACCTTAGAGTGGACTGCACCAGTTAAACACATTCATGGAAACTGGCCAGGAGAGATTCCTCATGTATACCGTTGGGCTTACGATTATAGCAAACCAGGTCATGATGTTGATTTTGTGCCTCAAAATATTCCTTTAAAAGAAGGTGAAGAGGAACTTCAACACTAAATAATTAGTCTTTATATAATACAATAGGAGCCTTTCAATTTTAGAAAGGCTTTTTGTTTATATTTGTGGTATATGAATGAAAACCTAGATCCAACAGGACATAGTTTTACACCAGAAGAACTGGATGTGGAAAAAAAATTGAGACCTCTGTCATTCAATGATTTTACAGGTCAGGATCAAGTATTGGAAAATCTTCAAATTTTTGTTCAAGCAGCTAATTTACGGGATGAGGCTTTGGATCACACCTTGTTTCACGGACCTCCAGGATTAGGGAAAACCACTTTAGCTCACATTTTGGCTAGTGAGTTAAGTGTTGGAATTAAAGTAACTTCTGGCCCCGTTTTGGATAAACCAGGCGATTTAGCTGGATTGCTTACCAATTTAGAGGAAAGGGATGTATTGTTTATTGATGAAATCCATAGATTAAGCCCAATTGTGGAAGAGTATTTATATTCTGCCATGGAGGATTATAAAATAGACATCATGATAGAATCTGGACCTAATGCAAGAACGGTTCAAATTAATCTCAATCCATTTACTTTGGTTGGCGCTACCACACGTTCAGGATTGCTTACGGCTCCAATGCGCGCACGTTTTGGTATCCAAAGCAGGTTACAGTATTATAATACCGAATTACTTACAACCATCGTGCAACGTAGTGCAGATATTTTACAGGTTCCCATCTCTATGGAAGCTGCCGTTGAAATTGCAGGTAGAAGTCGTGGCACACCAAGAATAGCCAATGCTCTATTACGTCGTGTGCGCGATTTTGCCCAAATTAAAGGCAATGGAAGTATCGATATAAAAATTGCCAAGTTTGCTTTAGAGGCACTTCATGTAGATGCTCATGGATTGGACGAGATGGACAATAAAATTTTAACTACCATAATCGATAAATTCAAAGGTGGCCCAGTAGGCATCACAACTTTAGCAACAGCAGTAAGCGAAAGTGCAGAAACCATAGAGGAAGTTTACGAACCTTTTCTAATTCAACAAGGATTCATCATGCGAACCCCAAGAGGTCGCGAAGTTACTGAGCTGGCTTATAAACACTTAGGAAGGATTAAAGGGCCTACTCAAGGAGGATTGTTTTAATTAACATCTTATTCTAGCAAATTGGCTCATCTATAAAATGAATTTAAAGCAACAACATACAGATTTTATAAAAACCGAAGCCAAACGCCTCGGTTTTTTGTCATGTGGTGTTAGTAAAGCCCAGTTTTTGGAAGAAGAAGCACCACGACTGGAAAACTGGCTCAATAAACAGATGCATGGTCAGATGCATTATATGGAAAACCATTTTGATAAACGCTTAGATCCAACCTTGCTGGTT
>NZ_CAXATZ010000044.1:0-19962 GCF_963971605.1 uncultured Xanthomarina sp. | reverse complement strand
GTTCCAAACATCAAGTTAAACTGCTTTACTTCTGTCCAGTTTCTGGAACCTGTAAGAGGGTCCGCAATGTCCAATTCTTCAATAAGCGCTTTTACGTCTGCCAAATCTTCTGCTTCCAAAGATTTTCCCATTCTGGAAAGAATCTCGGTTATTTTTTCTTGATACCCTAAGACACGAGGGTTTGTAGTTACAAACTCTTCTTTATTAAAGGCCTCACCAAAACGCTTTTCGGCTTTGGCAACTTCTTTATCTATTTTAGCTTCAATTTTAGCACAGTAATCTTCTATTAACACATCGGCCCTGTAACGTTTTTTTGAGTCCTTGTTATCGATTAAAGGATCGTTAAACGCATCCACGTGTCCAGAGGCTTTCCAGGTAGTTGGATGCATAAAAATTGCAGCATCAATGCCTACAATGTTTTCATTCATCTGTACCATGGCTTTCCACCAATAGTCACGTATGTTTTTCTTTAATTCTGCTCCATTTTGAGCATAATCGTAAACTGCACTAAGTCCATCGTAAATTTCACTACTTTGGAACACGTAACCATACTCTTTTGCGTGAGAGATTACTTTTTTAAATTGATCGTCGTTTGCCATGCTGCAAAAATAAAAAACCGTTCCAACTAATGGAACGGTTTTTCAAAAAATATAATTGGTTAGTTAATTAAGTTCCAGTTCTGTTTTTCCTATTTGTAAATCGTCGTTATAAATCAGGACATTGTATGTGCCTTCTTTTAATAGGTTTTTAGATTCCACATTAATTTTGGTACATACATCCATGTTGTCGTAATTGTTGTTAACCACAGTCATACCACTATAATCCAAGGCATTGTTCTTAAATTTCACATGCCCTCGTTCCACGACCAACTTATTATCTGGGCCAATAATTTGAACAAAGATGTTTTTGTTTCCTTTTGGAGTAAACTCGTTACTTAACAAGGTTAAGCAAACCTCAATATGATCCAAGTCGTTAATTTGGTTGGTTTTCATATCGGTTTTTGGGTTTACAGTGTTTAAAGCTACTGCATTAACATTAACAGCAGACACAGAAACTATTTTTTTTATGGTTTTGGAAAGCAGCGTGTTTTCAGCTTCTAACTCTTTCAAATATTGTTGTTGATTGAGATAATTTTGAGACATGGAATACAACTCAACCTCAAGGGATTGATTTTGTTTTTGAGCCATGTCTGCTTTTGCAAATAAAAAAGCTTTTTCTCTTTTAAGAGCTGCTAATTGATTCTTGTACTTAGATATTACGGATGCATCGGCATTTTCGGTCAATAAAGAATCTAAAACACTGGAAAGATTTGTTTTAGCTTTATTTAACTCTAATTGCATGGTATTGTTGTCTGCTTTTACTGCATCGTAACTCTTAATCATTTCGTGTAATTCATTTTGAACAAGCAACGTTTCCTGTTCCATAAATTCTTGATGATTTTTAAGAGTTTTATATGTTGAAAAGCTATAAGACCCTAAAACAACAATTGCTATTACCAATGTACCTATAATTAATCTGTAGTTAAATAATTGAGGGTTAACTATCATCTTAATTTATAATTTTACCTCACGAAACTATAAATAATGCTTGTGTAATTTTATTTTAATCGATAAAGTGATAAAAAAATTGTTAAAGTTCTAAATTCTTTGTTTAAATAGGGTTTCATAGTTGCTTTGTTATTAATATCTTTAGGGTAAATTCGCACAAAATGTTTCAATCGGTTTTGGACTTGTTCTTCCCTAAAGTATGTTTTGCCTGCTTGTTCCAGTTAAGCGATTACGAAACGTACATTTGCACCAATTGCAGGCACAATTTGCCAGTTACCAATTTCCATTTGGAAAACGATGATACCGTTTTAAAAACCTTTTATGGTCGTGCTAAAATTGAACACGCCACAGCCTTGTTGCGTTTTGAAAAAAAAGGCTTAACCCAACAATTGATACATCATTTAAAATATAAAGGGTACGAAGATATAGGAGTATTCTTAGGTGTATGGCTTGGCGAAGAGTTAAAATCGCTTGCTGCCTACCAAAATATTGATGCGGTTATTCCAGTACCTCTTCATAAAAAGAAATTAAGGAAAAGAGGTTACAACCAGGTTGCCAAATTTGCTCAGGAAATAGCAAAACAACTAAATACTGCGTATTGTGACGATGTACTGATAAAAATAACCAACACAGCTTCTCAAGTTAAAAAAAACAGGTTTAGCAGATGGATGAATAACAACGAACTTTTTAGCATCCAAAACAAGGAAAAAATCAACAACAAACACATTTTATTGGTGGACGATATTATTACCACAGGCGCTACCATGGAAGCCTGCATTGCGGTCTTGAACAAAGCGCAGAATGTTAAAGTTAGTGTTGCAGCCATGGCAATAGCTTAAGGATAGTTTCGTGATTGGGAATTTAATTGTTTCTTTGTATCTAAATTATTTTTGAAAAATGAATCAGACCTGTTATCGCGCTTTATACCTAGTTGTTTTTTCTTTGCTTTTGGCCAATTGCGCCAATAAAGGAAGACCAGGTGGTGGAGACAAGGATGTAACACCTCCAGTAATTGTAAAATCTGAACCTGAAAATTTTTCAACCAACTTTAATGACACCGAAATAAAGATTACGTTTAACGAGTACATTAAAATTAATAACCTCCAAAAACAGTTAATTATTTCGCCTCCTATGGATCCTGCTCCAGAAATTTCCCCTCAAGGTTTGGCAAGTAAATACATTACCATAAAAATTAAGGACACTTTAGACCCAAACACAACCTATGCCTTTAATTTTGGAAATAGCATAGTGGACAACAACGAAGGAAACCCATATCCATATTATAGATATGTATTTTCAACAGGCAATTACATAGATTCACTTTCAGTTAAAGGAAACATTATTGATGCTACTTTAAGGAAACCAGATGATTTTGTATCTGTTATGCTATACGAAATGGATTCTACCTATACAGATTCTATTGTGTACAAAAAACAACCCAAATACATAACCAATACCTTAGACAGTACCACCACCTTTTCCATAGATAACATTAAGGCTGGAACATATAAGCTTATTGCCTTAAAAGATGAAAACCAAGACAGCAAATACCAACAACGAAGTGATAAAATTGGATTCTTGGAAAAACCTATAACTGTACCAACAGATACGCTTTACACCATAAAACTATTTAAAGAAGCAGCAGATCCAAAAATCATTAACCCTCGATTAATTTCTGGTGAAAAAATAGCATTTGGCTTTGAAGGTGATTATGAAAAAATGAACATTCAAATACTCTCAAACACACCTGAAGATTTTAAATCCCGAATTACCAAAGATGCCAAGACAGATTCTTTAAACTATTGGTATAAACCCAGACTAAAGGATACCGATTCCTTACTGTTTAAAGTAAGCAATACTAATTATTCCGAAGAGTTTACAGTTAAAATTAGCGAGCAACCTAGAGATACCTTGGTGGTGAAAGCATCTCCAACAGGAACCATTGGTTTTGAAGAAGATTTTAAAATCTCTGGCAATATTCCGTTTGAGAGAATTGCCAAAAAGCGCATTTCCGTTAAAGACAAGGACTCTACTGATGTTGCTTTTAAGATTAAACTGGATTCATTATCCAATACACTGACTGTTAATTTTGATAAAACCGAAAGCAATAGATATAACATTCAGGTGTTACCAAATACTTTTGTAGATTTTTTCGACAATAAAAACGACACTTTAAATTACACGATTAGTACAAAAACCTTTGCCGACTATGGTAACGTGAGAGTGAATTTAAAAAATGTGACCTATCCTGTAATTGTACAACTAACAGATGACAAAGGAGAGGTGAAGGTTGAAAAATACAGCAAAAAACCAGAACCTATAGATTTTAAGTATGTAACACCCAACACGTATTATTTACGGGTTGTACACGACAGCAATAAAAATGGACAGTACGACTCTGGAAATTTTTTAAAAAACCAACAACCAGAAAAAATAAGCTATTTTCCAGACCCTATTGATGTTAGAGCCAATTGGGATCCCATAATAGATTTTACCTTACTCTAAAGTAAAGGTGTCTTTATCTTTTAGGAAATTAAGTTTCTCTCTATAGGTTTTTATATGGGTTTTACTTAACGTGATTATTTCTGTTGTTTCCTGATTCTCTGGAATGTTATCTAATTTTTTTCCCAAAACATCAAATACAGCTGAATGACCATTATATTCATGGCCATTCCCATCCAATCCCACTCTATTTACTCCCACACAATAACTCATGTTTTCTATGGCTCTTGCTTTTAAGAGCGCATCCCAAGCAGCTACCCTTACTTTGGGCCAATTCGCCACATATACCAATACATCATAATTTTCCACATTCCTAGACCAAACAGGAAAACGCAAATCATAACAAATTAACGGACAAATCTTCCAACCTTTATAAGTTACTATCAACTTGCTTTGCCCTGCAGTATACACTTTGTCTTCACCTGCAAGGGTAAAGGTGTGTTTTTTATCGTAAGTTTCTATAATGCCATTAGGATGTACAAACAACAATCGGTTATAAAAATGCCCATGTTCTGAAACAACCATGCTTCCCATAAGGGCTGTTTGCTTTTTTAAAGCCAATTCTTGCAACCAATCAACCGTATCGCCAAACATGGTTTCTGCCACTTTTTTTGGTTCCATGGTAAATCCAGAGGTAAACATTTCCGGAAGAACAATCACATCCACAGCTTCTGAAATACGCTCAATCTTATTGGTAAGATGATTTCTGTTCTGTTCTGGATTCTCCCAAAACAATTCTGTTTGAATGAGAACTATTTTTAGATTTTCTTGCATGTATTAAAAGTACGGATTTTTAAAATAATTTGCCACAGTCTGTCTTTAAAATTGGGATAGGCTGTGAGGAAAAAACTATATATTATTCAATATATCAGCTGCCTGCTTTAAGGTGTCGTCTGTTTTAGCAAAACAAAAACGCAACACCTTATTATCTAATTTATTCTCATTAAAAACCGAAAGAGGAATGGATGCCAAGCCATTCTCTATGGTTAAACGCTTGGCGTAATCCACATCGTTTTCTTGTGTGATTTTTGAATAGTCCAACACTTGAAAATACGTACCTTGAGAGGGTTTGAATTTGAATCTGGAGTCTTTAATCAGATTTAAAAACAAATCGCGTTTTGCTTGAAAAAATTCAGATAAACCCAAATAAGTATTCGGATCCTGCATATAATCTGCCAAGCCTTTTTGCACAGGATGGTTCACGCTAAACACATTAAACTGGTGGATTTTTTGAAACTCCTCCATCAACTCTTTTGGCGCACAACAATAACCCGTTTTCCAACCTGTATTATGAAAAGTTTTTCCAAAGGAAGCTGTAATAAAACTTCTGGATTTAAGGTCTGGGAACAAACAGGCACTTTGGTGTTTTTCGCCATCAAACACTATATGCTCGTAAACCTCATCGCTCAACACTATGATATTGCTGTTTTTGGTAAGTTCTTGAAGTTTCAACATATCTGCTTCACTAAATATCGTACCACTAGGATTATGTGGTGTGTTTATGATAATCATTTTTGTTTTGGACGACATTTTTTGTGCCACCTCATTCCAATCCACTTGATAATTTGGAGCTTCCAATTGAATGGAAACCGGTTTTCCTCCATTAATCCTAATAGAAGGTTCATAACAATCGTAAGCCGGTTTTAGAATAATCACTTCATCATCTGCTCTTACAAAAGCTGTAATCACATCGTAAATAGCTTGAGTGGCTCCTGCCGTAATGGTAATTTCGGATTCTGGATGATAGGAACTTCCGTAGAGCAAATCAAATTTTTTTGCAATGGCTTCACGAAGCTCCATATTTCCTGGCATTAACGCATATTGATTGTAGCCGGAATTCATGGCTTTGCTCACCAAGTCAATCAGTTTTTGGTCGCTTTTAAAATTTGGAAAGCCTTGCGATAAGTTAATTGCCTTATGTTTATTAGCCAAACCACTCATTATTGTGAAAATGGTGGTTTCTATATTTGGGAGTTTAGAGAGGTGTATCATCTAATTAAATTTTTCCAAAACTTATAATTCAGCTATTTATCAATTTTGATAGTATTAAGCATTTTTAGTAAATACCCATTATGGGTCTTCATAGCTTAAAGATACAAGTTTGGTCGATAAATTTGGTTCATTTTAACATCTTTTATATTCGGGTTCTTTATCTTTGAAACTTACTAAATTATCATCATTATGAAATTCATTAAAATTCTATTACTTTTTATTACACTACAGGTGTCTGCCCAACAAGGAGGCATGTGGATCCCTTCGCTTTTGGAAGGTATGAACGAGCAGGAAATGGCCAATCTTGGCAGCAAGCTTACAGCCAAGGATATTTATGATGTAAACAACTCCAGTTTAAAAGATGCCATTGGTCATTTTAATGGTGGTTGTACCAGCGAAGTGATCTCTCCCAAAGGTTTGATACTAACCAATCATCATTGTGGTTATAGCCAGATCCAATCGCATTCCTCTTTGGAAAACGATTATTTAAAAGATGGTTTTTGGGCCATGAGCTTGGAAGAAGAATTGCCTAATCCTGGTCTTTTTATAGAGTTTATAGTAAGAATTGAAGATGTAACCACACAAGTTTTAAATGGTGTTACAGAAGACATGACAGAAAAAGAAAAACAATCTGCTATCTCTAAAAATTCCAACGCCTTGGAGGCTGAAGTACAAAAAGAAGCTTGGCAGGATACCAAAATCAAATCCTTTTACAAAGGCAATCAGTACTTTTTATTTGTAACAGAGCGTTTTAACGACATACGTTTGGTTGGCGCACCTCCATCAAGTATCGGGAAATTTGGAAGCGATACAGACAACTGGGTGTTCCCAAGACATACAGGGGATTTTTCTATGTTTAGAATTTATGCAGATAAAAACAATCGTCCTGCCGAATATAGTAAGGACAACGTGCCTTACAAACCTAAGCACTTTTTACCAATTTCCTTGGATGGCATTGAAGAAGGCGATTTCACCATGGTCTTTGGGTTTCCAGGAACCACAGACGAGTATTTGCCTGCTGTTGCCATAGAACATATTACCAAGGCATACAACCCAAGCAATATTGCCATTCGTGAAGCAGCGCTAAAGGTTATTGACGCTAAAATGAAGGAAAGCGACGAGGTACGAATTAAATATGCCTCCAAACAAGCTCGAATTGCAAATGCTTGGAAAAAATGGATAGGTGAAAACCTTGGAATTGAAAAAAGTAATGCTATAGAAGAAAGGCGTGCTTTTGAAGCCACCTTTAAAAAAGCACTAAAAGAAAAAGGATTGGAAACCAAATATGGAAACATTCTTCCTGAATTTGATGTCCTTTATGAAAATTTTGCTGATATAAACATTAAGCGTAGAAGTTTTATTGAAGTCTTTTTGGTGACCAATGAATTAATGAACATGACCTTTAGAACCTACCAGTTTGAACAGGCCATTAAAAACAATCCGGATATTTTTGATAAAGCCAAAGCATCTATTGAAGGTACCATTACAGGAATCCACAAAAATTATGATGTGAATGTGGATAAAGGTGTTTTTGAAAGCGTGATGCCTTTTTACACGAATAATGTGGATGTTTCCATTTATAACAACACAGCCTTTACAAGTTTGGACACAGCTTTAAAATTATTCGAAGGGACACCAGAAGAGGTAATTGAAAAACTCAATAACGATCCTGCGTATGCCTATGCAAAACCCATGATTGATGAGTTTTATAACACCATAAACCCAGAGTTTGAAGCTAAAAACGAACCAATTACAGCCTTACAAACCGAATACATGACAGCTTTAATGAAAGCCTTACCCAATGAAAGATATTTTCCAGATGCCAACGGAACGCTTCGTGTTACGTATGGACAAGTAAGAGGGTATTCGCCAAGAGATGCTGTGTATTATTCGCCTGTTAGTTATCTGGATGGCGTGATAGAAAAATACATTCCAGGCGACTACGAGTTTGATGTGCCACAAAAACTAATCGATTTATACGAAGCCAAAGATTACGGACCATATGCAGATGCAAACGGAAAAGTGCCTGTGTGCTTTTTAGGGACTAACCATACTACTGGAGGAAACTCAGGAAGTCCAACCATAGATGCGCATGGAAATTTAATAGGCTTGAATTTCGATAGGGTTTGGGAAGGCACCATGAGTGATATGTATTACGATCCTGAAATCTGCAGAAATATTATGGTGGATTTAAGATATGTTTTGTTTATAGTTGATAAATATGCTGGAGCAAAACACTTAATTGACGAAATGGAATTGGTACACCCAAAGAAAGCAAAAAGCAAACAAAAGAATAAAAAGAATTAACTTCCCATAGCAATTTAAAACTGCTAATAAAACCTATTTCAAGACCTGCAAGATTTCAAAAATCCTTGTGGGTCTTTTTTATGGTTTTTAAATAATTTCCATTTTCTTTAATAAGAAGCTTGCATTCATGTTTTGGCAAATCCCATCTTTAAATTTATAATCGAAAAAGAGTTCGTTATCAATAATTTGAGCATCAAAAAAGTAATTTTTAACGGCATCCAACTCTTTGGCAATGTCACATAAACTTAAATCGTGTGTGGCAATAATTCCCGTAGCGTTTCCAGCAACCAGTTTCTCAACGAATTTACGGGAGCCAATAGCTTTATCAGTAGAATTGGTCCCTTTTAATATTTCATCTAGAATGATAAAATAAGGTTCTTTGGCAATTTCATCCACAATAAACTTCAATCTGGTCAATTCTGAAAAGAAATAAGAACTATCATCTGTTAAGGAATCGCTGGTTCGCATACTTGTTATAAGTTTTACAGGACTGTAAGCACTTGATGTTGCACACACTGGCAAACCTGTATTTGCCATAACTATATGCAGGGAAACCGTTCTTAAAAAAGTACTTTTTCCAGCCATATTGGCTCCAGTAACAATAAAAAATTCCTGATTTAGAATTTTTAAGTCGCTATCAATCCGTTTGTCTCGGTCCAATAAAGGATGTCCTAAGTTCTTGGCTTCAATAACCGTTTGATTTGCAACAATATCTGGAAATACATATTCTGGATGATTAAAGGCATAATTTCCCAAGCTGTTGTAGGCATCAAAGAAAGAAACCACTTCAAACCAACGGTCAACCGTTGTTTTATATTGAGAAATCCATTTTTCTATATTGTATGCATTCTTTAGGTCTGACAAGAAAAACCCATTCCCAAAAATGGCTGAAATCATGTTGTTTCTATTGTCCAAAGCGTCTAAATACTTGGAAAACTGTGAAAATATATTAGATGCTTTTTTGTGCTCTTGCTGAATACAAGCCTGTTTTTCTTTAAGCCATTCAGACGAAAAGGATTCATTTTCAATCTGTTTCAACAATAAAGCATATTGTCTAAAAATATCTCGGGTTTTATCTGTGTTACTGGCTAAAACATTTATTTTTTTTAAATGCAAACCTGTAATTATTAACCCAAATAACAACCAATAACCCACAAAACCCAAATCAATTATTTGAAACATCCCAAGTGCCACAACCGCTATGGATGCTAAAGAAAAAACCTTTGGCAACCAGCCCATTATTTTTGGTAGAAACGATTGGTGGCTGTTTAGCCATTCAATAATTTTTAAAGCAGGTGTTTCTGTGTGTATCAACTTAGCAGTTGCTGAATACTGTTGTCGCCATTCTGGTTTTTCAGCGAGTTCCTTTATGGCCTGTTGCTTTGGTACAATAGCATCAATAGTGTTTGCGGTTAAGATAGTTGCCAAACGTTTGGTGCCTTCTTGTATGGTTGTTCTATTGATAAACTGAAAAAAGGAACCTTTTCCAAATAAATCTATATCCAAGCT
This sequence comes from uncultured Xanthomarina sp., assembly GCF_963971605.1. Lineage (NCBI taxonomy): Bacteria > Pseudomonadati > Bacteroidota > Flavobacteriia > Flavobacteriales > Flavobacteriaceae > Xanthomarina > uncultured Xanthomarina sp. Next base: position 10,105 of record NZ_CAXATZ010000044.1, on the reverse strand, counting down.
ATAAAAATGATGAGGATCCTGAAATTGTTTGCCTGGATCCCGATGGTGAAAATTCCCTGATGCGATGTTTATCTCTTCCTCATTTAAAGCAACCAAAGCCTTACTAACATCTCTTAAGCGTTTGGTATCTGTGTATTTTGACAATAGGAATATAAAACCAGCTATTCCAGCAATTCCAATGCCTAAAGCCATTTGCCAGAAGCTAAAAGCCGTATAAATTCCAGCAACGGTTAATAAAAATACAAGCAGTCTCAAGCTACTTAATCCAATCAATTTTTTATTGAATTTTTTTAGCTCCTGCTGATGCTTTTCTAGCTGTGTTTTATAAAATGTATTCGGATGTCTCATGCTATAAATTGAAATGTAAAGAAACAAAAATCCCAAGACTTAGCTTGGGATTTTTAATTTATAAGAGATTCTTCGCTATCGCTCTAAATAACATTATCCTTTTAAGCTTGCCTTTAAATACTCTCTATTCATCCTAGCAATATTTTCAAGCGAAATTCCTTTAGGGCATTCCACTTCGCAAGCACCAGTATTTGTACAGTTACCAAAACCTTCTTCATCCATTTGCTTTACCATGTTCAATACTCTGTCTGTAGCTTCTATTTTACCTTGTGGCAACAACGCAAACTGAGATACTTTAGCTGATACAAACAGCATGGCAGACGAGTTTTTACAACTTGCCACACAAGCACCACAACCTATACAGGTTGCAGCATCGAAAGCTTTATCTGCATCGTGTTTATTTACAGGAATGGCATTTGCATCTATGGTATTTCCTGAAGTGTTTACAGATATAAAACCACCTGCATGTTGAATACGATCAAAAGCAGATCTATCAACAACCAAATCTTTGATTACTGGAAAAGCTGCGGCTCTAAAAGGCTCAATATAAATAGTGTCTCCATCTTTAAACATACGCATGTGCAACTGGCAGGTTGTGATACCACGATCTGGACCATGAGCTTCACCATTAATATAAAGGGAGCACATACCACAGATACCTTCGCGACAATCATGATCGAAAGCTACTGGTTCTTCGTTTTTGTTTATTAAATCTTCATTTAATACGTCTAGCATTTCAAGGAAAGACATATCTGGAGAGACATCAGTGACTTTATAATCGACTAAACCTCCTTTATCGTTAGCGTTTTTTTGACGCCATATTTTTAACGTTAAATTCATAGCTTTCCTATTTATAACTTCTTTGTTTTAATTCAATATCTTTAAATTCCAATTGTTCTTTATGTAGAACGGCTTCACTAGGTTCGCCTTTGTATTCCCAAGCTGCAACATATGCAAAATTCTCGTCGTCACGTTTAGCTTCACCTTTTTGTTCGCCACTTTCTTCCACAGCATCTTCCCTAAAGTGTCCTCCACATGATTCTTCTCTGTGTAAGGCATCTTTGGCAAACAGTTCTCCTAATTCCAAGAAATCTGCCACACGACCTGCTTTGGCCAACTCTTCATTAAATTCTTCGTTGGTTCCTGGAACTTTCACTTCTTTCCAGAATTCTGCACGAAGTTCTTTTATTTCCTGAATGGCTTCTGTTAGCCCTTTTACATTACGAGCCATGCCAACCTTGTTCCACATGATTTTTCCAAGCTTCTTATGGAAATGGTCTACAGAATATTTTCCGTTATTATTTATTAAATGATTGATTTGATCTCTCACATTTTTTTCAGCTTCATCAAACTCTGGCGTATCTGTTGGGATTGTTCCAGTCCTAATGTCAGCTGCTAAATAATCCCCAATAGTATAAGGTAATACAAAATAACCATCTGCCAAACCTTGCATCAATGCCGATGCTCCAAGTCTGTTGGCTCCATGATCTGAAAAATTGGCCTCACCTATAGCATATAATCCAGGAACTGTAGTCATTAAATTATAATCTACCCAAATTCCTCCCATGGTGTAGTGCACAGCAGGATAAATCATCATAGGTGTTTCATATGGATTTTGATCTACGATTTTTTCGTACATCTGGAATAAGTTTCCATATTTATTCTTTACAACTTCTTGCCCTAATTTTTTTACTAAAGCAGCATCATTTGTATCTAAATGTCTTACAGTGGCTTGTTCTTTGCCATAGCGTTCAATGGCAGAAGCAAAATCCAAAAACACAGCTTCACCAGTTGCATTAACACCATAACCTGCATCACAACGCTCTTTAGCTGCACGTGATGCCACATCACGAGGCACCAGGTTTCCAAATGCTGGATAACGACGTTCTAGGTAGTAATCTCTATCTTCTTCCTTAATATCCTTAGGTTTAAGTGTTTTATTACGAATAGCCTCTACATCTTTTTTATGTTTAGGCACCCAAATACGTCCATCATTACGTAATGACTCAGACATTAACGTTAATTTAGATTGGTGTTCTCCAGACACAGGAATACAAGTAGGATGAATTTGTGTGTAACACGGATTTGCAAAGTAAGCCCCTCGTTTGTGTGCTTTCCATGCTGCTGTTACGTTACTACCCATAGCATTTGTGGAAAGAAAAAACACGTTTCCATAACCACCAGTTCCAAGAACCACTGCATGAGCTGAATGTCTTTCAATTTCTCCAGTAATTAAATTACGGGTTATAATACCACGAGCTTTGCCATCTACAACAACCACGTCTAACATTTCATGACGGTTGTACATTTTAATTTTTCCACGACCAATTTGACGGTTCATGGCAGAATAAGCTCCCAATAATAATTGTTGTCCTGTTTGTCCTGCTGCATAAAAAGTTCTGGACACTAAAACCCCTCCAAAGGAACGGTTGTCTAAATAACCTCCATATTCACGAGCAAAAGGGACACCTTGAGCGACACATTGGTCGATGATATTCGCTGAAACTTCAGCCAATCGATATACATTTGCTTCTCTTGAACGATAATCGCCTCCTTTTACTGTATCATAAAACAATCTGTAAACCGAATCGCCATCGCCTTGATAATTTTTAGCAGCATTGATTCCACCTTGGGCAGCAATAGAATGTGCACGTCTTGGAGAATCTTGAAAACAAAATGCTTTAACATTATAGCCTAACTCAGCTAAGGTTGCTGCAGCCGAACCACCTGCCAAACCTGTTCCAACCACAATAACATCAATGTTACGTTTGTTGGCAGGATTAACCAGGTTGATGTTGTTTTTATAATTAGTCCATTTGTCTGCAATTGGACCTTCTGGTATTTTAGAATCTAAAGCCATATTTAGATGTTTTTTTAATGATTAAAATGATGAACCAACGCAATAACGATAAATCCTAACGGAATGAGAATGGCATAAGCCTTTCCAAATCCTTTTAATCCTTTTGTGTATTTGTTATTTGCTCCAACAGATTGGAATGCAGAATTGAAACCATGCAATAAATGAAGTGCTAAAAACACAAAACCTACACAGTACAAAGCCACACGCCAAACTGGTTCAAATTTATGCTGCAACTCTTCAAAATATCTATAACCTTCACCGTCTGCCAACAATCCAGACATATCGCCTTGGATGTATTTTGTGTTGATTTCTGGAAACCAAAAATCTAAAAAGTGAATGATTAAAAAGATTAAAATGAACAAACCACTGTAAATCATGTTTCTGCTCATCCAAGTAGAATTGGCTGCACCATTGTTTTTAGCATAGCTAATGTGTCGTGCCTTTCTATTTCTGATTTCCAATACAAAGCCCATCACAAAATGAAAGACCACACCAAACATTAAAATGGGTTGCATAACAAATTGAATCAACCAATTGGTTCCCATAAAGTGAGAGACCTCGTTAAAGGCATCTGCACTAAAAACCGATAGCGAATTAATTGCAAAGTGTTGTAGTAAAAAAATCATTAGGAAGAATGCCGAAAGTGCCATGGCAAATTTTCTTCCGATCGAAGAATTCAAAATTCCGCTCATTGTTGAAGTTTAATTTTTATATAACAAAGATACACTTCCATTCAGTTTTAGACAAAAGCGAAGCAATTTAAAATAGGTATTTAGAATGATTTTAATTAAAAAAAAGGATACACATTTTTAAAGAGTGAAAAAGTGCCTCAAATAGAGCTAAAGTATTTACATTTAATCGACCATAGGAATCAAGCCTCTCAATCCCATATCAACCACCTGCTCGCCAGCTTCTGGCTCGTATTTACCGTCGGTATTCACTTCGGTCCATTCAAAACTATTGTTAATGGAAAAAGACAAGGTCACAACCACATCTTCGGTTTCATTTCCAGTTAATGTCAATCCGTTTTCAAACTGTCCTGTTACTACACAAGACCCTTGAGGGATTGGAGATGAATCAAACAATGGGTTTGGAACGGTTGTGGCTCCAGGAGGCGCTTGGCCTTGCGATGTAAAACCTAAAGCTTCGAAAGCCCAAAACCCTTGTAGCTTGTTTTCGTTAACAGTAAAGGTGCTTCCGTTTAAATTAAAAGAAGATATATAAGTGTTGAATCCAACAAAACTGGCTAAGGTTCCTGTATAATCCACCCCATTTACCAATAAATCAATATCTCCTTCCTGATAAGCCAAAGATACGCGAACCCAATTATAATCGCCAGGAGCTATCTGGTTGAGAGGAATGGACAAGAACACATCGTTATTTCCAGCAAATATGGCATCCTGAAAATCGATAGCTTCCGTTCCTCCTTCAGTTGTTTTGGCACCTTCAAAAATAATTTCTCCTTCACCTAAACCCGTAAAAGCGTTTGGAGCAAACTCTATGTAATTGGCACTCATTCTGGAAATGGTTGGAGTTTGCGCTGCATTTCCTGACGGAATACTGGCTGGCTGTCCTAGATTGTTCAAGCGTTCTTGGTTGGGATCGAATTTTAATTTGACAATTAAATTAGCTTGAGGTTCTGGATTTGCACAACATTCAGTATCATCGTTATTACAGGAAATCAACAACAAAATGGCCAACAAAAAAATAGGTTTTAACAGTTTCATAACTTGGGGTTTTTAAAATTCACAAATACCAAAATAACATTTTTTTTAAAAAAAAGTATGTATTAATAACTCCCAAAGGCACTTTTATAGTATGTTTCAGTTAAAATTATAATAAATAGATGGGGCTTTTTTATTAGCCAAAAGGAAATCCGTATTTTTGAAAAATTGACAAAACAAAACAATAAGATTTCCGTCTTCACGGAAATGAAATAAAACCATTTTCATGAAATACCATTTAATCAACAACAAACTCTTTATAAAAAACCGAAACGATTTTTCAGCTAAAATGAAACCAAACAGTTTGGCTGTTTTTAATTCAAACGACATTTACCCAATTGGTGCAGATAGCACCATGCCATTTCAACAAAATCGAGATCTTTTTTACTTAAGTGGCGTGGATCAGGAAGAAAGTATCCTGGTTATATTTCCTGATTGTCCGAAGGAAAAACACAGGGAAATTTTATTCCTTAAAGAAACCAACGACCATATAGCTGTTTGGGAAGGGGAGAAACTAACCAAAGAAGCTGCCTTACTAACTTCTGGCATTAAAACCGTTTATTGGTTACAGGACTTTGAAAAAATCATGCACGAACTCATGTCTCAGGCTGATACCGTTTACATAAACACCAATGAACATTACAGGGCCAATGTTGAAACAGAAACCAGGGAAGACCGTTTTAACAAATGGCTAAAAGCAAAATATCCCGCCCATAGCGTAGCAAAGAGTAACCCTATTTTACAACGTTTACGCTCGGTAAAGGACCAAATAGAATTAGACCTATTGCAACAAGCTTGCGATATAACCGAAAAAGGTTTTAGAAGGGTTTTAGGTTTTGTAAAACCCAATGTTTGGGAATACGAAATTGAAGCCGAATTTATGCACGAGTTTTTAAGAAACCGTTCTAAAGGTTTTGCCTATACACCTATTATAGCCTCTGGAAACAATGCCAACGTGTTACATTATATAGAAAACAACCAACAGTGTAAAGCAGGCGATTTAATTTTAATAGATGCAGGAGCTGAATATGCCAATTATTCCAGTGACATGTCCAGAACCATTCCTGTTTCAGGCACCTTTACAAAACGTCAAAAAGAGGTTTATAATGCCGTAAACAGAGTGAAAAACGAAGCCACAAAATTATTGGTGCCAGGAACCATTTGGGCAGATTACCATGTGGAAGTTGGGAAACTGATGACTTCTGAATTAATTGGCTTAAAATTATTGGACAAAGCCGATGTAAAAAATGAAAATCCAGATTGGCCTGCTTATAAAAAATATTTTATGCATGGCACATCTCACCATATGGGATTGGACACACACGACTACGGAATTCTAACAGAACCTATGCAAGAAAATATGGTATTTACCGTTGAACCAGGAATTTATATTCCAGACGAAGGCTTCGGGATTAGACTGGAAGATGATGTCGTGATTCAAAAAAATGGGGAGCCCTTTAATTTAATGCGCAACATTCCTATTGAAGCTGAAGAAATTGAAGAGATCATGAACTCATAAAAATTCATAACGCTTAATGATACCAAAACCTTATAAACATGAACTTATAAGGTTTTGGTTTTTTTACGTTTTTTTAATCATCTAATGATGTTCTTTTTAAAGTATAAAACATTAAATAAAACAAATATTAAAATGGCTGGCAAAACCCAAGCCAAGCTATATGAAGCCAAAGGAATATAATCTATAAGATATTGCACTTTTTCCAATTCAATTATGTGTTTTAAAAAATCTGGAACACTAAATAAAAACGTTGTAAATACAACAGCCCTAAATACTTTTTTGGAGGCATACTTTTCTGGTAGCACATTTAAAAGTATCAACACAATGGTAATTGGGTAAATAAACATGAGTGCTGGCAAGGCTATGTTTATAATAAACCCTACCTGATAGCTTCCTACCAAAACTCCAATCAAACAACCAATGACAGCAGTTGCAACATAAGCTATTTGCGAACCCTTAAACAAGCCTTTTACATAATCTGATGTTCCTGTAACTATTCCAACGGCAGTTGTAAAACAAGCCAATGCCACTAACACACTTAAAACCATGGAACCAATGTGCCCTAAGGTTAATTTGCTCAATCCTATAAGTACATCAGTTCTTGTAGCCTCTAATGGAAATTTACTTTGAAATAGCGAACCACTCAATATAAGTCCTGCATAAATTACAATAAGTCCAAATCCTGCTACCCATCCAGCTTTGGTTATTAAATCCTTTTTTTCTTGGTATGTTTTAGTGTTTTTTAAATTCAAGGAAATAACAATTACAGCTCCCACAACCACTGCTCCTATGGCATCGAAAGTTTGATAGCCTTCAAGGATTCCTTCTGAAAAAGGGGACTTCAACAATGTCTGGCTAACTTCAAAAGGAGATGTAATAAGACCAACACCTATAATGCTTAAGAGGATTATACCAATTAAAGGAGTTAAAAACTTTCCTATTAAATCCAATATTTTATTCCTATTAATTGCAAAAACAAAAACCAAAAAAAAATAAACACTACTTGTTACTAAGGCATTTGTGTTAAAAAAAGGCGCAATGGCCATTTCGTGTGTTACAGATGCTGTTCTTGGTGAAGGTAAAGAAATAGCAATGGCATATACCACAAAACAATAGATGCCACTAAAAACAGGCGATACTTTTTTGGCAAAATCAAACATGGTCCCTTGTAATTTGGCATGTGCAAAAATTCCCAAAACCGGAATCAAAACAGCCGTAATTGAAAAACCTATGGCCACTAAAACCCAATATTCACCAGATTTAAAACCCAAATAAGGAGGCAGGATTAAATTTCCGGCACCAAAAAACAAAGAAAAAAGGGCAAATGCAGTTACTAATACTTCTTTATTTCTATTCATAAGAGATTGTTTCAAAAAGGGTTACGGCAACTATTAGTAAACAAATATTTTTAATGCAATTAATTGGTTCCTGTTTCTTCAAACAGCTTGGTCTTGCTATCTTTGCACAAGATAGTTTAAAAATGATTTTAGAGCACAAAGGCATTCAAGTTTTTTATACAGATCAAGGCTATGGCAAACCAATTGTTTTATTACATGGTTTTCTTGAGAGTTCCAATATGTGGACACCTTTAATTCCAGATTTATTGAAAACCCATAGGGTTATTTCCATAGATTTATTGGGACACGGACAAACAGGTTGTCTTGGGTATGTACACAGCATGGAGTTAATGGCAGAGACTGTTGATGCTGTTTTAATCCATTTAAATATTGAAAGCAAAACCATAATAGGCCATTCCATGGGTGGCTATGTAGCTTTGGCCATGGCAGAAAAGAACCCAAATAGCATGCAGGGACTTTGCTTGATGAATTCCACTTTTCTTCCGGATAGTGAAGAAAGAAAAATGCTAAGGACCCGAGCCAACCTCATGGCACAAACCAATTTTGACAATTTAGTAAGGATGTCTTTTACTAATTTATTCAGTTTGAAAAGTAAGGAAACCCATAAACAAGAATTGGAAATTGCTTTAACCGAAGCCTTAAAGACAAGTGTTCAAGGTTACATGGCTGCTAACGAAGGAATGAAATTAAGAACAGACAAAACCCAACTTTTTAGGACATTACCAACAAAAAAACTGTTAATAATTGGTAAAAAAGATCCCATTCTGGATGCTGATAGCGTGAAAAAACAATTAAAAGGGACTGATGTGGATATCGTGGAACTAACAGAAGGCCATATGAGCCATATCGAAAATAAAGAAGAATTAACTTACAATATCATGCGTTTCATCGAAAAATAATTGCTTTTTGGCTATTATATTGCTTTTTTTAATTAAGTTAGGCATTCCAAACTAGCTTATTATGAAAAAACCTACTACCAACCGAAACCCATTCAAAATTTATTGCGATGTTTTTGGACACAATTATCAAGTTTCAAAAAAAGTAACATCACATGTCAAAGAGTACACTTGCAAGTGCTGTAAAAAACAATTAACCACCAACAGTAACGGAAACCTTACCGAGCTAACACCTAAATACAAGGAAATAAATATGCTTTTGGAAGATTTTTATACCAGACGCATGTTGCGATTAAAGAACAAATCGTTCGTTTCATCGATTTATTAGGCAATTCCTTGGTGTATCGGTTGAATTGACTATATTCTGTTTTAACAAAAATTGATGATAGCCAAAACAACATGAAAAATCTGATTTGTTCCCTAAAAGGTCATGATTTTAAAATAACCAGAAGAGTGACTGATTATGTAAATGAATACCAATGCGTGCAATGCAAAAAGCAAATGTCCACAAATGAAAATGGGGCATTAACGCCTTTAACACAAAAACAAAAAGAGATAAATTCTGTGTTAAACTATATTCACAGAAAAAAGAAACGAAAAGCAGCCCAATTAACAACTAATTATTAAGGGCATTCCAGCCTTGTGCTTTTAAAGGAATACTTGTTTCTGCCCTAGTAATTAAGTGCATGCCAGCAGCTTCTTCTTTCATAAAACCAATAACCGTAAAGTTAGGATTGCCTTTAATTTTAGGGAAATCTTCTTGAGAAATAGTAAATAACAACTCATAATCCTCTCCTCCATTTAAAGCAACTGTGGTGCTATCAATTTTAAATTCCTCGCAAGTGGAAATTACTTGAGGATCCAATGGGATTTTGTTTTCGTATAAATCACATCCTACCTTGCTGTGTTTGCACAAGTGCATAATTTCAGAAGATAATCCATCACTGATATCGATCATGGAAGTAGGCTTCACTCCCAATTCATGAAGTAATTTTACAATATCTTTCCTGGCTTCAGGTTTTAATTGTCTTTCTATAATATAGGTGTAGTTGTCTAATTCCGGTTGATTGTTTGGGTTCACTTTAAACACCTCTTTTTCTCTTTCCAAAACTTGTAAACCCATATATGCTGCACCTAAATCGCCAGTGACCACCAACAAATCGTTAGGTTTTGCACCATTCCTATAAACTACTTTCTTAGCATCCACCACACCTATGGCAGTTACAGAAATAATCAATCCTGTTGTGGAGGACGTAGTATCCCCTCCTACTACATCAATATTATAAATCTTGGCTGCCGTTTCAATACCAGCATACAACTCTTCCAAAGCTTCCAATGGAAATCTGTTTGAAACAGCAATAGAAACCGTTACTTGTGTTGCTTGGGCATTCATGGCATAA